>DATETD010000504.1:0-6002 GCA_035283885.1 Rhodocyclaceae bacterium | reverse complement strand
TTTTGCAGCTGCAATTGGTCGAAAAAAAGGTTCAGGGCAAGCTTGCTATCGAGCCGTTGCCGTGGCGGCGTTGCCTGGAAGAGATCAAGACCGGCGGCGTCGACGCCGTGTTCAAGATCAGCTATAGCGCGGCGCGCGCGGCGGAATTGGGCGTATATCCGATGCAAGGCGATAAGCTCGATGCCGGTAAGCGTCTGCTGACGGACAGCTACAGCTTGTACCGACTCAAAGGGACTAAGGTCGAATGGGACGGCAAAACGCTGAAGGTCGATGGCGTGGTTGGCGCGCAATCGGGTTTTTCCGTCGTCGATCAGCTTAAGTCGCTCGGTGCGAAAGTCGACGACGGAGTACGTTCGGCGGATATCAGCCTGAGAAAAATGCTAGCCGGTCGCATCGTCGCCTTGGCCTTGCAAACCGAGGAGGGGGATATGAGCATCGAGGGCGATCCCGATTTCAAGACCAAGATCGAAAGAATCAAACCGGTGCTGGTCGAGAAGCCGTATTTCCTGATTTTCTCCAAGCAGTTTTACGCCGCCAACACCGTCTATGCGAAAGAAATTTGGGAGGCGATCGCCGCCGTGCGCGAGTCGGATGAGTACAAGGGCTTGGCGAAGAATTTCAAATAAAGTCCGCAAGCCCGAGTAGTTTGATCTGCTTAAAGCATAAGAGACTAATGCGCTCGATGCCGAATATCGTGTTGTCGCACGATGCAGCCCTTTCAGTGGCAATCCAAGCTACGTGGGATGCCGAGGCGAGTGCTCGCGATACATGCCAAAAGCCCCTCGCCCCCGGCCCCGCAAGGGGCGAGGGATGAAAAGGCGTTTTATCCTATGCTGTATGTGTATCGAGTGCTTGGCGCCGCCGCTAGTCCATCAATAATCCGTATACCCTTTCTCGCCCGGCGTATAGAAAGTGGCGAAGTCCGGGGCGGTCAAGGCGTCGCCGTTGCGCAGCTTGGCGACGAGATCCGGGTTGGCGATAAACGGGCGACCGAACGCCACCAGGTCGCCGCGGCGGGCGTCGAGGTCGGCGTTGGCGCCGACGAGGTCGTAGCCGCCCGACAAGATATACGCGCCTTTGAATTCGCTGCGGATTTTGGCTTTGAGCGCGGCGGGGACGGCGGGCGCGCCCATCGAGCTATGATCGACGATATGAATATAGGCTAATCCGATCTCGTTCAAGGCGGCGATCAGCGCGGCGTAGAGCGCGTCCATCTCGGCATCCGGCGCCATGCCGTTGAACACGCCGTAGGGCGAGATGCGCATGCCGATGCGCTGCGCGCCGATCGCGGCGGCGGTCGCTTTGGCGACTTCGACCGCGAAGCGGATGCGGTTTTCTATGCTGCCGCCCCAGCGGTCTTGCCGCCGATTCGAGGCGGTGTTGAGGAATTGGTCGATCAAATAGCCGTTGGCGCCATGTAGTTCGACGCCGTCGAAACCGGCGTCGATCGCGCATTGCGCGCCGTGGACGAATTCGGCGATCGCCGCGGCGATATCGTCTTCGCTCATGGCGATGGGCGTCGGGTGCGCTTGCAGACCTTGGCTATCGGTCCACATCTCGCCGGGCGCCGCCTGCGCCGAGGGGGCGAGCAGTCTGCTGCCTTCCGGCATATTTGCGGGATGGCCGATGCGTCCGGTATGCATCGCCTGCACGAAAATCTTGCCGCCCGCCGCATGCACGGCGTCGGTGACGCGCCGCCAACCGGCGACCTGCGCGTCGCTGTAAATACCCGGAATGCGCGCATAGCCCAAGCCATTGGCGGACGGGGTGGTACCTTCGGTGATGATCAGCCCGGCGTCGGCGCGCAGGCGGTAGTAGGTCGCCATCAAGTCGTTGGGTATATTGCCGATCGCGCGCGAACGCGTCATCGGCGCCATGACGATATGGTTTTTGAGGCTCAGCTCGCCGAGCGTGGTCGGGGTGAATAGGCTTGTGTTCATTTCATGCTCCTTGGGTTGAAAGACGTGTTTATCGGCTTATGCCGCGAAGCGCCCTTGACGAAAATCGTCGAGCGCCGTATGGATTTCTTCCTGCGTGTTCATGACAAACGGCCCGTATTGCACGATAGGCTCGCCCAGCGGCTTGCCGGCGACCAGGATCAGCCGGGTTGCTACGAGCGCACGCACGTTCACTCCGTCGACCTGCGCGTCGACCTGCGCGTCGACCTCCGCGCCGTTGCTTAGAATTCCCATGCGCTGCGCATCGACGCGCGTCGCGCCTGCGGCGGTGGCGATTTCCGCCGCGCCGCGATAGACATAGACGAAGGCGTTATGCGTGCTCGGTATCGATGCGGCGAGGCTCGCGTCGGCGGGCAGATGGATGTCGAGATAGAGCGGCGCGGTGTCCTCGCGCACGACCGCACCGGCGACGCCGTGGCTCGAACCCGCGATCACGCGCACCGTAGCACCTTGCGCCGTGCGAAATTCGGGGATCGCCGCGCTCGGGAAATCCCGATACCACGGATCGGCCATCTTGCGCCGCGCGGGCAGGTTGAGCCAAAGCTGAAAGCCTTCCATGACGCCATCTTGCTGTTCTGGAATTTCCGAATGAATCACGCCGCGCCCGGCGGTCATCCACTGCACGCCGCCGTTTTCGAGCAAGCCTTCGTGGCCCGCGCTGTCGCGATGACGCATGCGTCCGGCGAGCATATAGGTAATGGTTTCGAAGCCGCGATGCGGATGATCGGGAAAGCCGGCGATATAGTCGTCGGGCCGGTCGCTGCCGAAGGCGTCGAGCATCAAAAACGGATCGAGCCGACGTTGCAACTTGCCGGTCAACACGCGCGTCAGCTTGACGCCGGCGCCGTCCGAAGTGGCGACGCCTTGAACGATACGCTCGACGCCGCGCGGCTGGCGCAAGGTCGGCGATGGAGCGGGGGCGCTGGAGTTCATAGTGTTTTCCTTTCGTGTCGAGTCGATGGAGCGGATGTTACGCGCTACGAATCGGCCGATAAAGCCGGGCTTACGGGATAGACTGTTCCATTTTTGGAACGAGATGCGATTTTTTACGCGATTATTGGCGTATTGATGTTTTAGCGTGTTGGCCGATCCGTCCCGTCAGCGCCGAGTTTCGCCTTGCCGCCGATGCGCGCGCCGCTTTACATTTGGCATATGTTGACGTATAATTCGCGCCCCTTGACGCGCGCGGAATACGATGCGGGCGGATGCAGGGAAGTCGCGCATATGCGCCAATCGTGGTTCGATCGATCGAAGGGAGCTGGAAATGTTGACATTTCAACGATATACCTATTTTCTGCAACGGTTGGCGCAAGGCGGGCTGGTGTTCGCGCTATGGTTTTGGGGTATGGGCTGGGCGCAGGCGGTGACGCCGGTGTTGTCGGTGGCAGGCTTTGGAGACTACCAGGAAAACTATGCCGTCGATAGCGCAGGCATGCTGTGGGGGTGGGGACGCAATGCGAAGGGAGCGTTCGGCGACGGAGTTTCGTTCGCGGCGACGCCTGTGCAGATCGGTGGCGGCTATCGCGAAGTGCATCTCGATGGGATGGGTGTCTATGCATTGAGAGCCGATGGCAGTCTATGGGTATGGCCGCTGCGCTGGGCGTTGCTTTACGGCGAGTCGGCCAGCGTCGCGCCGTCGGGACCACTGGCGCCGATCTCATTGGGCGGCGGTTATACGACGATCCCCAAAGGTCTCTACTTCCTTAAGCGGGATGGTGACGAGGAAATGACGATAGCGTGTCCAGGCTTCGCGTGGCGCGGCAAGGAGGCGACCGATGCCGTGTTGACTGAGTTGCGGCAAGCTTGCGGTCGATACGCTATGGTTTCGGATCGAAATAGCAATTATGTCTTAGCAATCAAGCCCGATAGCTCGCTATGGAGTTGGAGCGGCATGCAGTGCGACAATAATGATAATGTTATTGGATCTTCGCAACCACGCTTGATCGGCGTCGGCTATCGGGCGGCGGTGGCGGGGAGATTTCTTTCTGCGGCGCTTAAGACCGATGGAAGTTTGTGGATATGGGGCTGCGATTTCGGCGCGGGTCCCGAATCTACCAAGCAGCGCTTGCTTGGCGCCGGGTATGTCGATCTTGCTCTGGATGGATCCTATATCGTCGCGCTCAAATCGGATGGAACCTTGTGGACATGGAGAGCGATCCCACTTGATCGCTTAGGGGACGGAACGATGGCGGAGATGTCGAAGCCGCGCTTGATCGGCGGCGGTTATCGCGCGATCGCTATGAGCGGTTGGCGCACTGTCGCTTTGAAATCCGATGGCGGCGTGCATGAGTGGGAAGGGTTATACTATGACAATTCGGAGACGCCCGCGCCGCTGTCGGTGAAAACCGCCGATGGCGCGCCGTTCAATCTCGGTGCGTCGACTTTGCCTTCGACCTTGCCCATGACATTGACCGCCACGCCGGGCGATGGCAGTGTCGATTTGCAATGGACCTATGGCGATGTGCGCGACGGCGTATCTACGATCTATCGCGATGGAAATTTCGTAACGACGCTCAACGGGCAGACGCAATTCAAGGATGTCGGCCTGAAATTGGATACAAGCTATCGTTACATTGTCATTGCATGCGACTCCGCTTCGAACTGCTCGGCGCAAGAAGCGCAGGTGAAGACTCCAATGCCGATAGATCTGAGCGCGACGCCGCTCGGCGCCAAGGATGTCGAATTGTCGTGGAAATACATCGGCGATCGCGCCAAGGACATCGGGAGTTTTCGCGTCTATCGGGGCGAGGTGGGCGAGCAGGGCGAGACGCTGCTGGCCGAACTGAGCGATGGGTATCGCTATCGCGACGTCGAACCCAATGTGGGTTTCAATCATTATCGGATCGAGGCTTGCGATGTGAACAAGATATGTTGGACGCAAAGCTGGGCTACGGCGGAGATCGGTCCAGGACTCGTTTATCTTCCGGCGAGCAATGCCTTGAAATTCGCCCCCGGCTGGAACCTGATGGGCAATAGCGGCAACCGCGCTATCGACGTGCGTTCAGCGTTCGGCGATGCGGCCAAGGTGTTGAGCGTCTGGACGTGGTCGTCAAAAAATAATACTTGGGCGTTCTATACTCCCGCCGCAGCCGTAGCCGATGGCGGCGTAGCGTTTGCCCAAAGCAAAGGCTATGCGCCATTGACGACGATAGACAGCGGCGAAGGATTCTGGCTGAATGCGGCGACGGATTTCGAGTTGACATTGAAAGCGTCCAATGTGGTGAGTTCGAATGTGGCGTTCTACCGTTTGACGCAAGGATGGAATTTGCTGGCGGTCGGCGACAATCCGGCGTTGCGCGACTTGTACTTGGACGAAAACTTACCGCCCTCGGTGGGTTTGGTGGGTACAACCGGTCAAGTCCGCTCCGTCTGGGCTTGGGACGCCGCGCGTTCGCAATGGAAGTTTTATGCGCCGAGTTTGGAGCGGCAAGGCGTGCTTGCCGACTATATCGCGTCCAAGGGTTATTTGCCGTTCGGCGCGGACACCTTGGCCCCCGCCACCGGCTTTTGGATGAATTACCGCGCCAAGGACGCTACCTCCGGCGCGCCGCAGAGTGGGGCGGAGCCGTAGCGTTGCAAAAGTCGGCGCTGGCGCGACGGCTGCGCATCATTCGTTCGGCATATTGACGCAGCGAGCTTTCGACTTGCGATGGAACCGAGTTTTAATCGCAAGAGGGCAAGGCAAGGCATTGACTGGGGGCGATTTGAGGCATATGCTCTGGCCTATGCTTAAGGAGCGTGCCGATATGGAAGAGCGCCATGTTTCACTGTTTCGCAATGGTCGCAATCAGGCGATTCGGATTCCGCGCGAATTCGAACTCGATGGGAGCGAGGCGATTATCCGCAAAGAGGGGCAGCGCCTGATTATCGAGCCGCTCCCCGCGAAGAGCCGACTGTTATCCATATTGACAACGCTCGAATCGATCGACGAATCGTTTCCCGAAATCGACGATCCTATCGTGGCGGACGAGTCGATCTTTTGATGGCGACGTCGACGACTCATCGCTATTTGCTCGACACCAATATCGTTTCGGCTCTGGTGCG
>DATETD010000503.1:0-2190 GCA_035283885.1 Rhodocyclaceae bacterium | reverse complement strand
TCCGCCGCGAATCGATCTATATCGGCCATCACGCCGCCGTTAAAGAAGAGCTGACGCCGCTCGAAAATCTGCGCCTGGCGGCGGCGCTCGATGGCGCGTCATTGAGCGAACGCGACGCTCTGGCTGCGCTGATTCGTCTGGGCTTGCGCGGACGCGAGGAATTGCCGGTGCGCGTGCTGTCGCAGGGGCAGAAGCGGCGCGTCTTGCTCGCGCGCCTGCTGACCCGCCCGGCGCTGCTATGGGTGCTCGACGAAGCCTTCAATGCGCTCGATATCGCCGCCGTGGAGTTGCTTGGGCAATTGATCGCCGAACATCTGGTAGGCGGCGGCATCGCCGTGCTGACGAGTCACCAACCGCTGCCGCTGCCCGGCGGCAAGGTATTGATGCTATGAACGCGCTACTCGCCACGATACGCCGCGACGTGCTGCTCGCCTTGCGCCGCAAGAGCGAGGTCATGACTACGATCTTTTTCTTCGTGATTGTCATCAGTTTGTTTCCCTTGGGCATCGGCCCTGAGCCGGTGTTGCTCAAAAAAATCGGCCCCGGCGTGCTATGGGTGGCGGCCTTGCTGGCGACCTTGCTCGGCTTGCCGCGCCTGTTCGCCGCCGACCATAGCGACGGCACCTTGGAGCAAATGGCCTTATCGCCCTCGCCCTTGGGGCTGCTGGTGGCGGGTAAAATCCTCGCGCATTGGCTGATTTGCGGTTTGCCGCTGGTGCTGCTGGCGCCGGTGCTTGGCTTGCAGTTCGATCTGGACGCCGGCGCTTTGGGCATTTTGGCGCTGGCCTTGCTGCTCGGCACGCCGTTGTTGTCGTTGATCGGCGCCATCGGCGCGGCGCTGACCTTGGGAGTGCGCGGCGGCGGGGTGCTCCTGGCTTTGCTGGTGCTGCCTTTATATGTACCGACCTTGATTTTCGGCGCCGGCGCAGTTGAGGCGCATAGTTCGGGTCTTAGCGCCGCCGGTCATTTATCGCTGTTGGCGGCCTTATTGACGCTCGCCGTTTTTTTTGCCCCGTGGGCGACCACCGCCGCCCTCAAAGTCGCTTTGGAGTGAGAGTTCCGCATGCAACGATCGATCGTACATTGGTTCAAATACGCCAGCCCACAGAGTTTTTATCCGCTGGCCGGGCGCATGATTCCGTGGTTCTGGACCGCGGCGGCGCTGTTCGGCGTCGTGGGATTATGGATTAGCTTTTTCGTTGCGCCGACCGACGCGCAACAGGGCGAAGGTTATCGCATCATCTTCATCCATGTGCCTGCCGCTTGGCTGTCGATGTTCCTCTATATGGTGATGGCGTTTTGGGCCGGCATCGGCTTGGCGCTGAATACCCGCTTGTCCGGCATGATGGCGCAGGCGATCGCCCCGACCGGCGCCTTGATGACCGTGCTGGCGCTATGGACCGGGGCGTTGTGGGGCAAACCGATGTGGGGCGCATGGTGGGTGTGGGACGCGCGCCTGACCTCCGAATTGATCCTGCTGTTCCTCTATCTAGGCTTTATCGCCTTGCAAGCGGCGATCGACGATCCGCGTCGCGCCGACAAGGCCGGAGCGATTCTCGCATTGGTCGGCGTAGCGAATATTCCCATCATTTATTTTTCGGTAAAATGGTGGAATACGCTGCATCAAGGCTCGACCGTCAATTTAACCAAGGCGCCGTCGATGGCGCAGACCATGTTGTGGGGCATGTTGCTGATGGCCTTGAGTTTTTGGATGTACTCGATCGCCGTCGCATTGACGCGCGCGCGCGCGATCATGCTGGAACGCGAACGCCATACGGAGTGGGTGAAACATGCAGTGGAATAGTCCGAGTGAATTCTTCGCCATGGGCGGCTACGCGCTTTACGTCTGGGGCAGCTTCGGCGTATGCGCTGTGGCGATGGCGCTGGAACCTTTGTTGGTGCATAAGCGTCTGAGGGAAATTCGCAAAAGCCTCGCGCGCGAACGTCTTGCCGAACAACTGGATAATTCGAACTCATGAAACCACGTCACAAACGCATCGCCTTGATCGTCGGCGGCCTCGCCTCGCTGGGCTTGGCCTCCGTTCTCGTCCTCAACGCTCTCGACAGCAATATCGCCTTGTATATCACGCCCTCGGAGGTCGCCGCCGGCAAATCGCCGCAAGGCAAGGCCTTCCGCATCGGCGGGCTCGTCAAGGAGGGCTCGCTCAAGCGTCAGGACGTCACGGTGCG
>DATETD010000502.1:0-8437 GCA_035283885.1 Rhodocyclaceae bacterium | reverse complement strand
TTGGTCGCCGGTCGTCGGATCGAGCGCTGCAATCGACGTTTCGCCGCGATCCACGGCATGACATGCGATATGTTGGTCGGGCAGTCGACTCGTCGGCTTTATCATAGCGACGAGGAATATTCGGAGATCGGTGCGCGGACGTATCGGGAATTGGCCGCAGGCAAGGTGCATCATAGCGAACAATACCGCATGCGTAGCGACGGCTCGTCGCTGTGGCTGCGCATGACCGGTAGTCCGATTGGCGGCGAAGGCGCGCCGCTGCGTTCGATTGCAGAGGTGGAAGCCGGTCGCACGGTGTGGCTGATGGAGGATATCGGCGAGGAGCGCGAGGCCGAAGAGCATGCGCGACGCGCCTTCGCCGAGCAGGCGACGATATTCGACAATGCGGCCGTCGGCATCGTTTTTATCCGCAACGGCGTCGTGCAACGCTGCAACCGCAAATTGGCCGATTTATACGGCTATGCTCGGGACGAATTGATCGGTCGCTCGGCGCGTTGTTTATTCCTGCCAGGCGACGATTTCATCGCTATCGAGAAAGATATGCTGTCGACGATTCGCTGCGGCAGAACCTACGCCGGCGAGAGCTGCGCTGCTCGCAAGGACGGCAGTCGCTTTTGGGTGAGAGCAACCGGGCGGCGCGTGGCGTCGGCGCGCGACGGCGAAGATGTTGTATGGATATACGAGGATGTGAGCGAGCGGCGTGCGGCGGAAGAGGCCTTATATACAGCGTATAGCGAGCTCGAACAGCGCGTCGAAGAGCGGACGGCGGATCTGCAACGCTCCGAGGCGATCGTGCGCCAATTGAATATCGAGTTGGAGCAGCGCGTTGCCGAGCGCACGGCGGCGTTGTCGGCGACCTTGGCCGATTTGCAACAGGCGCAGGCCGATTTGCTTCAAGCCGAAAAATTGGCGGCGCTGGGATCGCTGGTGGCCGGCGTCGCGCATGAAATGAATACGCCTATCGGCAATGCGATAATGACTTCGTCAACTTTGGTCGAAGGTTTGCGCAGAATTCGCGCCGATTTGCAGCGCGGCGAATTGCGCCGTTCGACCTTGGACGAATTTTTGCGCGATGGGCGCGACATGGTCGAACTGCTGAATCGTTCTTGTCAACGCAGCACCCAGTTGATTTCCAGCTTCAAGCAGGTGGCGACCGATCGGAATGCCGAACAGCGTCGTCGCTTCGGTCTGAGGGAGTTGATCGAGGACGTGGTGGCGACGGAGGTGGTGGCGATCTTAGGCCATACGTTCAAGCACACGTCGTGGCGGATAGAAATCGACATTCCAGCCGAGTTGCTTTGCGACAGCTATCCGGATACCTTGAGTCGGATCGTCGCCCACCTGGTGCAAAATGCACTGATCCATGCATTCGAAGGCCGCACGCAGGCGCGCTTGCGCATCGCCGCCGAGCTCGTCGACGATCGCGTGGAAATGAAAATCGCCGATGATGGCAGGGGCATGGACGAGGCGACGCTGGCGCGAATTTTCGATCCGTTTTTCACCACACGATTGGGGCGAGGCGGCTCGGGATTGGGGCTGACGATCGCCCGCAATTTGGCGAGCGGCGTCTTGGGCGGTAGCTTGCGAGCGACTTCGGCAGTCGGGCAGGGCGCCTGTTTCGTCGTCGGATTTCCTGCAGCGGCGCCCGAGCGTCGATGCTCGGGAAATATCGAGGCAAATATCGGGACGTAAACGTCAACTACAGCGTCAACTACAGCGCGAGTCATGTATATTCGGCCTATTCTAGGAGGGAACCGATGATGCAATTTATGGTAAAGCGATGGTTGCTGTTGGCGATGCTGGCGATGGGGTGGGGACTATTCGGCATCGCCGCGGCGGACGATAGGCCCGGTTGCGATTCTTGTCGTTTTCAGGTCAAGACCTTGGATCAGCCGTTTTCCTTGATCGGGACATGGCTGTTCACCCGCGACGACGATCCGCGCAATAAAGAGATAGGAATCGACACGAAAGCGTGGCGCATGGTCAAGGCGCCCGGATCGTGGAAACCCGCATACGACGACGGAAAATCCTATACGGTGGGCTGGTATCGCGGCGAATTGGAATTCGATCCGTCGCTGATCGGCCAGGAAGTCGTGGTGCTGATGAACGCGTATATGGCGCGAGTGAATTTTTTCGTCGATGGCGAAGAAGTCTATCGACGCCCGCACAACATCAATATCGAAACCTACTTTTCGCTGCAATCGATACCGGTGCGCTTTACCGTCACCAAGCCGCGCCATACGGTCGCGGTGCGCGTCGATACGCAACTGATGATGGGTGTGTATCAACTTCCGTTTGAAATCCATAAGTACGATGCGGGCGATACCAGTTTGGCGTGGTATCAATTCTGGGGCGGCGATCTGCGCTTGATCGCGTCCTATGTCTTATTGATTTTCGGCATCTTCTTTCTGGCTTTATATTGGAAGATCGATTTTCCGCTCTATCTGGCGGCGGGATTGAGCAGCATCACGGCCTTCCCTTTCTTCGCCGCGCCTTCGGATTATTTCCTCAAGATATTCTCTCCGGAATCGATGCTTTATACCCATTATTTGGGCATCTTCAGCACATTTTTTTGCTATCTCTTTTCTCAGTTTTTTTACAAATTCACGCCGCGAATCAATTGGGTGTTCGGCATGATTTTCGGCGCTACGGCTGTGGCGATAGGCTCGATGGCGATCTATCCCAATTTCGAATTGTTCCAGAAACTGCGCCTGCCCTTGCTGGCGATGATGTTCTTGGCCGGGGTTGGTTCTTCGTATATGTTCTATCGAGGCGTTAAGCAAAAAAAATCCGGATCGGGCGTATTGCTGATCGGCATGCTGTGTTTCTTATCGATGGGTGTCAACGATCTTTTGCTCGCCACGGGAAAAATCAACACCCTATCGATGCTGGCTTTAGGGATTATGATTTTTCTCGGATCGATGTTGTTTATCGCCAGCAGCATCTTCGCCAATACTTTTCAGGAGAACCATCGTCTAATGGGCGATCTTAAAGGTCTGAACGAAAATCTGGAGCATCTGGTGGCGCAACGCACCGAGCAATTGCGGCATAAGTCGAACGATATCCAGAATATGTTGCAGAATATGCCGCAAGGAATATTGACCTTGGTCGAAGGCAACATCGTCCATCCCGAATATTCGGCCTATTTGGAAACTATTTTCGAGACCAAGGATATTGCCGGTCGAGGCTTGATGGAGCTGATCTTTGCCGACTCCACCCTAGGAGCGGATATTTTGTCGCAAGTCGAAGTCGCCGCCTCCTCGTGCATCGGCCAGGATCGCATGAATTTCGATTTCAATACCCATTTATTGGTCAATGAATTTCAACGCGCCATGGCCGATGGGCGCATTAAAACGATGGAATTGAGTTGGTCGCCGATTTGCGACGAAAACGATACGGTGGAAAAATTGATGGTTTGCGTGCGCGACGTCACCGAATTGCGCGCTCTAGCGGCGGAAGCGACGCAGCAAAAACGCGAGTTGGAAATCATCGGTCAAGTGCTGGCGGTCAATCAGGAAAAATTCCATGAGTTTATCGACAGCTCGGAAAAATTCGTCGCGGAAAACGAAGAAATTCTCAGAAAGGTCGAAACCAGGGAGGAGGGCGTGATTGCGCGTTTGTTCCGCAATATGCATACGATCAAAGGCAATGCGCGCACCTATGGTTTGCTGCAATTGACCAATAAAGTTCATGAAACCGAGCAGAAGTTCGACGAGTTGCGCAAAAACCCCAGTTTGGACTGGAATAAGGATATCTTGCTCTCGGAATTGCGCGAAACGTATGTGCTGTTGCAGGAATATGCGCGGATCAATGACGATAAGCTGGGGCGGAAAGGGCCCGGCAGGCGCGGTGTGGAGAAATATCTGCTGGTCGAAAGAGAGCATATCGAACGCGCCATGCAATTGCTCGAAACCGTCGATAAGGACGATGCGGAGGCGCTCAGGGACGCCTTGCTGCGGGTGCGTAACACACTGAATCTGATCGGCACGGAAAAGTTCGGCGACATCGTTATCGGCGTTGTCGAGTCTTTGCCTTCGCTGGCGAAAGAATTGGGCAAGGAAGCGCCGCAGATCGAGATCGAAGAGCGCAATATTCGCATTCGCAGCCAGATTTCCGCTTTGCTGAAAAACGTATTTATGCATTTATTGCGCAATTCCATGGACCATGGCGTCGAAACGCCCGATAAACGCATCGCCGTCGGCAAGCCGGCTGCCGGGCGCATTCGCATCGAACTGAAAGTCGAGCAAGAACGGGTTTGGTTTCGATTGAGCGACGACGGTCGCGGTTTGGCGATCGCGCGGATTCGACAAAAAGCCATCGAGAATCGCCTGATTTCCGCCGAGAACCTTCCTAGCGCCGAGACGATCGCTCAACTGATTTTCGCGTCGGGATTTTCGACCGCGGAAAAAGTCACGGAAGTTTCCGGTCGCGGCGTGGGCATGGATGCGGTCAAAGGTTTTCTTGAAAACGAAGGCGGCGCGATCGAAATTCGCTTTCTCGACGCCGATGTTCATGCGGATTTCCGCCGCTTCGAAACCGTGATTTGTTTGCCGGATAAATTCGCCGTCCTGGAAATGTTGCCGGCGGCCACCGCGCCGATGGTTGTGCCGTCCACCGTCGCGCCAACGCCGAGTTTTGTAGCGACGAATTCATAAAGGTATTGCAATCTTTTTGTAGCGTCTATACCATAGGGTATAGTCAATCGACCGGGGCGAATACGATCATGGGAATGTTTATCAAGGTGGTGTGGTGGCTGGCGATGTCGATGGCGTGCTTCGGTTCGCTTCCCGCCCATGCGGTCGACGATGTGCGTCCCGGTTGCGACTCATGCCGCTTTCAGGTCGCCTCGCTTGATCGACCGTATCGGCTGGTCGGCAACTGGTTGTTTACGCGCGAGGATTTAGCCGAGAACAAAAATCCCGAGTTGGATACGCGCCACTGGAAAGTCGTCAAGGCGCCGGGCGGCTGGGGGAAAATTTATGACGATAAACAAAACTTTCATGTCGGCTGGTATCGTGGGGTGTTCGAGTTCGATCCCTCGCTGATCGGGCAGGAAGTGGTGTTCCTGATCGATACCTATATGGCGCCGATCAAATTCTATCTCGATGGACGGGAAATTTATCGACGTCCCGGTCTGATCAACGTCGAACGCTATTTTTCGATTCAACCGGTTCCGGTGCGATTTACGATTACTCAAGCGCGCCAAGTCGTCGCCATACGCGTGGAAACGCCATTGATGGCTGGCGTTTATCAACTGCCGTTCGAACTGAAGAAATATCGCCAGGACGATGTCAGTCTGGCTTTATATCAATTTTGGGGCGGCGAGCTGCGGATGATCGTCGCCTATATCGCCTTGTTTTTCGGCTTTTTCTTCTTGTTGGTGTATGCCAAAACCCGATACTTGCTGTATTTGATCGCCGCGCTCGACACGATTAGCTTATTTCCGTTTTTCGCCGCGCCGGGCGATGCGATGCTGAGAGTTTTCTCGCCGGAATCGATGTTGTATCTGCATTATTCGGGTTTATTTTCTTTATTTTTTGCCTATTGCTTCACGCAGTTCTTTAATAAATTTACGCCCAGAATCAATTGGCTGTTCGGCATCGGTCTAGGCGCGATGGCGGTGGCGATAGGTTCGATGGCGATTTTTCCGAACGATGCGCTGTTTCCGGTGCTGCGGCGGGTGTATTTGCTTTCATGTCTAACGCTGGGTTTTGCCGCGATCTACCATTCCGCTTGTGGCGTCAAACACGGCAAGCCGGGCGCCCGTGTCATGTTGTTTGCCTGTATCTGCTTCATCGCGGCGGGTCTGAACGACAATCTGCTTTCCGCCGGAGTTATCGATTCGGTCGGGATGCTGTTCTCGGGCGTGGTGGTGTTTACCGCAGCGATGTTGTATGTCGCCAGCACGATTTTCGCCAACACCTTTCTTGAGAATAAACGCTTGGTCAAGGAGTTGCGCGGTTTGAACGACAATCTGGAAAATTTGGTGACCGAGCGCACGCAGCAACTGCGTCAAAAGACCAACGATATCCAGAATATGTTGCAGAATATGCCGCAAGGCGTATTGACCATAATGGACGGCAATATAATCCATCCCGAGTATTCGGCGTATTTGGAAACGATTTTCGAAACGCACGATATCGCCGGGCGCAATTTGATGGATTTGCTGTTTGCCGACAGCAATCTCGGCGTGGATATATTATCGCAAGTCGAAGTGGCGGCGAGCGCCTGCATCGGGCAGGATAAAATGAACTTCGATTTCAATACGCATTTGATGGTGACGGAATTGCAGCGCACGATGGACGATGGCCGCATCAAATCGCTGGAACTCAGTTGGTCGCCGATTTGCGATGAAAACGATACGACAGAAAAATTGATGATCTGCGTGCGTGACGTTACGGAGCTTAAAGTTTTGGCGGCGGAAGCCAATCAGCAAAAACGCGAACTCGAAATTATCGGCCAGGTGCTTGCGGTCAATCAGGAAAAATTCCACGAATTTATCGATACTTCGGAAAAATTCGTGGCGGAAAACGAAGAAATCTTGCAGCAGGTCGATCGAAACGAGCCGGGCGTAATTGCGCGTCTTTTCCGTAATATGCATACGATCAAAGGCAATGCGCGCACGTATGGGTTGTTGCATTTGACCAATAAGGTGCACGAGACGGAGCAGAAATACGACGAACTGCGCAAGAATCCGGAAATGGAGTGGAACAAGGAATTGCTGCTGGCGCACTTGCGCGAAACTTACGCCTTGATTCAGGAATACGCTCGAATCAACGATCATAAATTGGGCAGAAAAGGACCGGGGCGTCGCGGCAATGTCGACAAGTTCCTGATGGTCGAAAAGGAGAGGATTCAACAGTCTTTGCAGCGGCTCGAAACGGTCGATAAAGACGATTCCTTGGCCTTGTGCGAGGCTTTGGCGTATGTGCGCACGACCTTGAATACGATCGGCGCCGATAAAATCGCCGATATTGTCGCGGGAATTATCGATTCGCTGCCGTCCTTAGCCAAAGAACTCGGCAAGGAAATGCCGGAAATCGTAGTGAACGACCGGGGTATTTTGATTCGCAATCAAGTCGCCGGATTGCTGAAAAACGTGTTTATGCATTTATTGCGCAATTCCATGGATCACGGCATAGAAAACGCCGAGCAACGCATCAATGCCGGCAAGCCTGCGGCGGGGCGTATCGAACTCGATGCGGAGTTGCTGTCGGGGCATTTGTGCTTCAGGTTGCGCGACGACGGGCGCGGTTTGGCGATTACGCGCATTCGTCGAAAGGCGATCGAAAACCGTTTGATCTCGCCGGATCATTTGCCTGCGCCCGAAGACGTGGCGCAAATGATTTTTGCATCGGGATTTTCAACGGCGGAAAAAGTGACCGAAGTGTCGGGGCGCGGTGTGGGCATGGATGCGGTCAAGGGCTTTTTGGAGCGCGAAGGCGGCAAAATCGAAATCCGGTTTTTGGACGAGGCGGTCGATGCCGATTTTCGTCGCTTCGAAACGCTGATTCATTTACCGGGAAAATTCGCGGTCGTGCCGGTTTAGGCTCGTTTCGCATGAGCGCAGTGCGCGTCCCACGTTCCCATCCGTCTCGCCAGCGCCGACTTTTAACGTAAGTCTCGGTTTTATCGACGCAAAGATTTCGTGTTTTCCAATGCGCCAACATCGTGGAGGCTGGGTTTGAGGTTCTTGCGTCTTCCAACACGCTTTATGTCTTTGCGCTATACGCTGGCGGTGGCGTTGGTGTTGGGGCTGGTGGGGCCGTCGTGGATTGCGCTGGAGCATGAAAAGCAGGAAGTGCAACAGCGGCTGATGGAAGAGTTGAAGGCCGACTTGGATCGTTATGCCGATTTACTGGTGCAGGCCTTGCGCGAGCCGGTATGGCATCTGTCTCCCGAGTTCGGCACGCCTATCGTCGATACGGTGATGCGCGATCCGCGCGTGGCGCGCGTGCGCGTGACTTTGGCGCCGCAGGATTGGGTGTTTATCGAGCGCGTTCATGCCGAATCGAATAAACCGCCGATTTTTTCCGCATCGCGCTCGATCACCGCTCAGGGTAAAAATGTCGCTCGCATTGTGCTGGATATGAGCGCGTCGAATATCTACCGGCGCGTGAGCGAAGCCGAGCATCGTTTCTACTGGCGCACGGGCTTCAGCCTGCTGGGGGCGTTGACGCTGATATTTTTGACGTTCTATCTGCGGCTGATGCGTCCGGTGGAGCGCTTGGTCAAACAGTCGGCGGAACTGGCGTCGAACCGCTTGGGCGCGCCCTTCGTCTGGGGGCGTATGGACGAGATCGGTCGGGTAGGGCGTTGTTTGGAGGATACGCGACAGTCTTTGGCGCGCATGTTCGCCGAAGTGGAAAAGATCAATGCCGATTTGCTGCAGGAGAACGAGGAACGGCGCAAGGCCGAGGCGGCGCTGGCGAAATAT
>DATETD010000501.1:0-6651 GCA_035283885.1 Rhodocyclaceae bacterium | reverse complement strand
GTTTTGCGCTAACGAATAAATCGACAGACCGAGCGCCGCTGTCCCTGCGAGAACGGCAGCGATTACAATTACTCTCGAAGAGAGAGCCCCTATCCCTGCCGCTGCTACTGATGTCGCTGCCGCTATCGCTAGAGTCGATACGCTAATAGCACAGAGGTCGCTGCCTAGGTCGGAAATAGTTCCATTTTTCAGATAGCCATATTCATCAAATTCTTTCTTGGCTTTAAATGCGTCCACACCAAGTTTAACAACCGCCACGCCCAATGCAAAAGTATTAAATGTATACCTGCTGATGATATTGAAATTTTCTGGAACTTTCATGAAATCGGCCAAACTCATTGCCATCCCTAACAATGAAACGGCAAGACTAGCCGTATTCAATACAGGAGACTCGGCCATATCTTTAACATCGTTTCTCATCTTGGCGATATCGGTTCCGCCTTGGGCGTTCATAAGAAAGAAATTGTGAGCCATAGTGTACAGTTCCAATGGCGTTTCAACCTTGATATTTGAAGGTACGCTCATCTCAGCTCTCCTTTTCAAAATAGCTTATAAAAACTTCTTTGTAGACGGCAACGAGATAGCGTCTACTTATACGTATCAGCATGTAAACAATAACAATGCCTATCAACCAAACAAAAACGATAGCAGGATTACTGGTGAACACTTTTTTCTTATGCTCATAGGTAAGCCTCTTCGGCACCACGCCATCGACTTCCAGTTGAATCGCCCATTCGTTCCAGAACCATAATTTGGCAGGACGGCTTTCTATGTATTTCCATTCATCGAATTCCAAGCAGCTTACGCCAAGGGTAGTGCACTGCTTGAAAATCGGCCCAGTAGCGGTTTCTATCCCCAGCGGTTCGCTGACATATTTACTGCCTCCCCGCAGAGATGGATGACGAATAATGCGCCCCTCCACCACAGTCGTCTGCTCCAGGCTGGGAAATTTGTCGGCAGGGATATCTGGATGAGCAAAAAATAGCCCCATAAAGCCAAATATGAAGATAAAGTTATAGCATAAATAATTCATAGCAAGAGATATTGGATTCTTTTCGCGGCGTATAGGATATTCCCAAAAAAACAGCCAAAGGAAGCGCCCAATCTTCCATAGCAGTCCATTTCTTTTCAAATGGTTTGTAGTTTCTGGGTTCATTATCTTGTTACCCTCAGAAGTCGGCGGTTGCGATGCGTCCTATGCCGAAAACAGAATCGGCTCAAGACTAGCGGTCTCCGCGCGATGAAAATTTTCCTGCGCGATGAGCGTATGATCGATCATGTAGCGCTTGATTTACCCCACCGAGCGTTCGCTCGGCGAGTTGACGGAGTTTAACTTTTTAGAGAAATAAAGACAGGAAATATTTCACACAAAAGCGGCTGAGACTTTCAATCCCATGCATGAAACCTGAAGTCGGCTTTTCTTGCCTGCTGTGTGACGCGTGACGAATCTAGCCGCTCGACACTGAAACGATCGTTTTTGCGCTTCATGAATTTAAAGCGGAGTATTTCGCTCAGATATGAATGACCGTCTTAACTATTGCAAGCAGTTCTCGACTGAACGCAAAAATCGGCGCTGGCGGGACGGATCGGCACGCTTACGTCGTTGCGGGTTTGAATACCCGCCGAAATTGCCTTGAATCGTTTCCCGATCCCAGGTCGCGCCGTCGGCGAATTTGACGAAATCGAGTTTGCGCTCCTCGCTAGAAAAGAAGTTCTGCACCACGATCGATTCGCCGCTGTCCTTAACGACAAAAGCCAGATCGTAGTCGCCCCATTTTTCCGCACGGATATCGCCGACGTTCAGCCCGTCGAGCACCAGGGTTTCGATCCGTTCCTGCGTCGTATCGTAGGCGTTGATGCGGTCGTGACCCGAGCTGCGGCGGAACAGGTAGGTGTCGCTGCCTGCGCCGCCGACCAACAGGTCCTGGCCGCCGTTGCCATCGAGAATATCGTCGCCGCCGTTGCCGTAGAGCGTATCGTCCGCCGCATCGCCGACCACGATATCGTCGCCGCCGTCGCCGTCGCCGCTCCATCCGGCGTGCCCTTTGATGCGGATGCCATTCTCGGCCAGCAGGGCTTGCAGTTCCGCGCTCGGCGGCTGGCTGCGCAGATAGCTCAGCAGCAGCGCGTCGCCGTTCCAGGCGCGGCCTTGCAGCATCGTCCGGGTGCATCGCTTCTTGCGATTAAAACTCGGCGCTGACGGGACGGATATGCGCCCCCCTATAACAACTGCAAACGCCTACTCGCCGATAATCTTCACCAGCACCCGTTTGCGCCGCCGTCCGTCGAATTCGCCGTAGAAAATCTGCTCCCACGGGCCGAAATCGAGGCGGCCTTCGGTGATCGCCACCACAACTTCGCGTCCCATGATTTGCCGCTTCATATGCGCATCGGCATTATCTTCGCCGGTGTCGTTATGCCGGTAATCGCCGACCGGCTCATGCGGCGCAAGGCGCTCCAGCCATTTGGCGTAGTCGCGATGCAGGCCGGATTCGTCGTCGTTGATGAATACCGAGGCGGTGATATGCATCGCATTCACCAGCGCCAAGCCCTCGCGCACCCCGCTTTCGTGCAGACAATCTTGAATCTGCGCGGTAATATTGATGAACGCCACCCGCGTCGGGGCGTCGAACCAGAGTTCCTTGCGATAGCTTTTCATATTTCACGACTCCGAGGATAGGCACGATAAAGGCGCATCATAAACCGCGAGCGCCGAACGCTTCAACCTAAAAACCGCTATTGTCCACGAAAGACACGAAAGACACGAACAAAAACAATAGGTTGCACTAGGAACTTATTCACCTATCGGGTGATGTCCCAAAGGCAAGCATGCCTTTGATTATTTTCGTGCTTTTCGTGTTTTTCGTGGACAACTGCTTTTCTCTTATGAACTGGAATCCCCTGCTCTACCTGAATTTCTCCGGCCAGCGTTTGCGCCCGGCGCTGGATCTGATCGCGCGCATGCCGACCGGGCCGTTTTTGCGCAAGGTCGACCTGGGCTGCGGCGCGGGCAATGTCACCCGCCTATTGGCGCAGCGTTGGCCCGAAGGTTCGCTACTCGGCGTCGATAGTTCGGCAGCCATGCTGGCGCAGGCGCGCGAGAACTGCCTGGATAGCGAATGGGAATGCGCGGATATTGCGCATTGGCATAGCGCCGCGCCGCTCGATTTGTTGTTCTCCAACGCCGCGCTGCATTGGCTCGACGACCATGCGAACTTGCTGCCGCGCCTGCTGGCGCAACTCGCGCCGGGCGGTTGTCTGGCGTTGCAAATGCCGGCCAATTTCGCGGCGCCCGCGCATGCCATATTGCGCGAACTGGCAGCGACGCCGCCCTGGCGCGACGCCTTGGCACAGGTGCGCATGGGACGGATCGAAACGCCGGAGTTTTATTACGATATCCTGTCGCCCGCGGTCGCGCGGCTCGATCTCTGGCAAACCGTCTATTGGCAAACGCTGCACGGCCAGGACGCGGTGCTGCGCTGGATGCAAGGGACGACGCTGATCCCCTATCTGGCCGCGCTGACCGTGGTTGCTACGCCGCAGGCCGAGGAATTTCTCGCCGTCTATGGCGCAATGCTTGCGCGCGCCTATCCGCCGCGCCGCGACGGCAGCGTTTTATTTCCATTCCAGCGCCTGTTCCTGGTCGCCGAAAAATGAATTACGAATTATCGCTGATCCTCGGTTTGGCGCTCGCCGCCGCGTTCGCGGGCTTTGTCGATGCGATAGTCGGCGGCGGCGGCTTGATCCAAATCCCGGCGCTGTTCGGCTTCCTGCCGCAACACGCGCCTGCGACTTTATTCGGCACCAATAAATGCGCCAGCGTGGTCGGCACCTCCAGCGCCGCTTGGCGCTATGTAAACCATGCGCGCCATGTCGCCATGCCGTGGCGCACCGTGCTGCCTGCGGCGGGCGCGGCGTTTGCGTTTTCCTACGGCGGCGCGGCGGCGGTCGCCTGGTTGCCGAAGGAGATGTTGCGCCCCTTGATCCTCTGCTTGCTGATCGGCGCGGCGGTTTATACCTTTCGCAAAAAGGATTTCGGCGCCTTGCATGCGCCGCAGCATAGCGGGCGACGCGAGACGGCGTATGCCGTTCTGCTGGGCGGCGTTATCGGTTTTTACGACGGCTTCTTCGGCCCCGGCACCGGCAGCTTTTTGATTTTTCTGTTTATCCGCTACTTCGGCTTCGATTTCCTTCACGCCTCCGCCGCCGCTAAAATCGTCAATATGGCGACGAACGTGGCGGCATTGGCGTTCTTTCTGCCGCACGGTCATGTTTTGCCATTGCTGGCCGTCGTCATGGCGCTATGCAATCTCTGCGGCGCGATCGCCGGTGCGCATCTGGCGCTGAAACACGGTAGCGGCTTCGTGCGCACGATTTTCCTCGGCGTGGTCGGCACGCTGATTTTGCGCTTCGCTTACGACACCTGGCGATAAACGACACGCGCCGCAACCGATGGAAGCTACACCTCGCGGATATTGCTCGCCTGAACGAGGTGCTCGGAAATTCGAGCCCCGATCGCCCCTGTTGCCGCTATAATGCGCGCCGGTCGTCGGGAGAGTGTGATCGGATTTGCATAATTCCCGCATCGCCGCCGAAGGCGCAACCCCCCGGAACCGCTCAGGCAAAAGGGCCGACGACGCCATTCAAATCTGGAGAGCGATAAGCCGCAGGGATAATAACTGCGCTGATCCACCGACGGAGTAAATCTCTCAGGTGCCAAGGACAGAGGGGGACAGGACGCTACGCGTCCGCATTCCGCTTGGGAGTGTGCACTAGCCGTCCCAAGCTTCGTCCAGCGCCAATCCGGGTTTTTCTATGTCGAACGAAACGCAATCCCCCTCCTCCGCTCCTGCGCGCACCGCGCTTTACGCCAGCCATCTCGCCGCCGGCGCGCGCATGGTCGATTTCTCCGGCTGGGACATGCCGGTCAACTATGGCTCGCAAATCGAAGAGCATCATGCGGTGCGACGCGACGCCGGTATGTTCGATGTCTCGCATATGTGCGCGCTCGATCTGCACGGCGCGCAGGCCCAGCAAGCCTTGCGCCGTCTGCTCGCCAACGACGTCGCCAAACTGACCGTTCCCGGCAAGGCGCTGTACTCGTGCATGCTCGACGAATCGGGCGGCGTGATCGACGATCTGATCGTGCATTTCTTTACGCCGCAGCATTATCGTCTGGTGGTGAATGCCGGCACGGTCGACAAGGATGTCGCCTGGATGCGCGCGCAACTCGCAGCGTTCGACGCGCAATTGACCGTGAGGCGCGATCTGGCGATTATCGCGGTGCAAGGGCCGCAAGCGCGCGCACGTTGCCTGCGCGCGTTTCCGTCGATTCGAGCCGCCGCCGAACTGCCGCCGTTCGCCTCGCTCGACTGCCAAGTCGATGGGCAACTCTGGTGGATCGCGCGCACCGGCTATACCGGCGAAGACGGCTTCGAAATCGCCCTGCCGAACGAAGCCGCCGCCGCCGCATGGCAAGCCCTGCTCGACGCCGGCGTCGCCCCCTGCGGCCTCGGCGCGCGCGACACTTTGCGGCTCGAAGCCGGCATGAATCTCTACGGTCAGGATATGGACGAAGCCGTTTCGCCGTATGAAGCCGGCTTGCGCTGGACCGTCGATCTAAACGACGCCGCGCGCGACTTCATCGGAAAGTCGGCGCTGGCGGGACGGAGCGTGACCCATCAATTCGTCGGCCTGCGCCTCCTGGAGCGCGGCGTGCTGCGCGCGCATCAGAAAGTCGTCACCGCAGCCGGCGACGGCGAAATCACCAGCGGCAGCTTTTCGCCGAGCATGAATGCGTCGATCGCGCTGGCGCGGATTCCGCTCGGCATCGCCGTCGGCGACGAAGTGTTGGTCGAGATTCGCGATAAACAGCTCAAAGCCAAAGTGGTTGCGCCGCGCTTTGTGCGTAACGGGCAGATTCTCGATTAAACAGGCGATGGAGGAACTAAGCAACCTGGCGGCTTATCGAGCATGGAAAACCGACACAACTGCGGCAGTTTCCCTCAACGACGAATTCGTGGAACTGCGACGCATCATGCAAGAAGAGCATCTTAATGACGAGATTGCGACTCCTGCACGCATCGACCGCGAAAACGCATTCATGCAAATTAATTTTTCCATTTCAAACACTACCTAATTTTTACTATCACTATTCCATGGAGTCCATTATGAACACCCCCGCCAATCTCAAATACGCCCCATCCCACGAATGGGCCAAGCTCGAAGCCGACGGCACGGTTACCGTCGGCATTACCGACCACGCACAGGAAGCGCTCGGCGATATCGTGTTTCTCGAACTGCCCGAGGTGGGCCGGACGCTGAAAGCCGGCGAAGATTGCGCCGTGATCGAATCGGTCAAAGCCGCATCGGATATCTATGCGCCGCTCGCCGGCACGGTCGTCGCGGCGAATCAGGCGGCAGTCGATGCGCCCGAATCGATCAATAGCGATCCTTACGGCAACTGGCTGTTCAAAATTCAGCCAACCAATCCCGCCGACCTCGACCAACTGCTGGACGCCGCCGCCTATGCGGCGACGCTGTAATAATGATGAACGAAACGCTATTCGACCTCGAAGCCCACGACGAATTCATTGCGCGCCATATCGGCCCGAGCGCGGCGGAAATACCCGCGATGCTCGCGGCCTTGAA
>DATETD010000500.1:0-5323 GCA_035283885.1 Rhodocyclaceae bacterium | reverse complement strand
CCGGCGGGCGGATAAAGTTCACTGGACTAAACTGCCGGGAGGGCGGTGCTTATGAGGATTGTAACGCAAATACAGGCAATCTCATCCGAACAACATCGCCCGTAGCAAGTAGCTCGTAGGATGGGCTGGTAAGCCCAGCACATCAAGGCGCATCGAATGATCGGCCCGAGCGACTCGGGTTAAGCTTGCGAAGCCCAACGATAACCACTCCAGCATTACCTCACTCCGGAATCGTCCAATCAATAGGATTTTTCCCTTGCTCGATCAAGTAGTTATTCGCCTGCGAAAAATGTGCGCAGCCGAAAAATCCGCGATGGGCGGACAGTGGCGAGGGATGGACCGATTCCAGCACGCGGTGCTTGGCGCGGTCGATCACCGCGCCTTTTTTCTGTGCGTAAGCGCCCCACAGCATAAACACCAGATTCTCGCGCCGCTCGCTCAATTCGCGCACGATGCGGTCGGTGAATGATTCCCAGCCTTTGCCCGCATGCGCGGCGGCGCGGCCTTCTTCGACCGTCAATACGGCGTTCAGCAGCAATACGCCTTGCTCGGCCCAGTGCTGCAAGCAGCCATGGCGCGGCGGCGGCGCGCCGAGGTCGCGTTTAAGTTCTTCGAAAATATTGCGCAACGACGGCGGCGGCGCCACGCCCTTGCGCACCGAAAAGCATAAGCCGTGCGCTTGTCCGGGGCCGTGATACGGGTCTTGCCCGAGCACGACCACCTTGACCTGCTCGAACGGCGTCGTGTTCAGCGCATTGAAATATTCGTTGCCGGGCGGATAAATCGTCGCACCGGCCTGTTTGCGTCGCCGCAGGAATTCACGCAATTCCTGCATATACGGTTTGGAAAATTCGTCGAGCAGTTGCGCGCGCCAGCTTGCTTCGAGCTGGATGCGCGCTTCCGGCGTCGGCGCTATCGTAGCCTCGCTCATCGACGCACGCGCTTACTTCGCCGGCGAAATTTCGGCTTGCTCCAGCAGCAGGGGATAGGAATAGCCGCTGCCGAAATCGCGATTCAGCACCACCACGCCCTTGACCGCCACCTTGTCGCCGACGGCGGCGGTTTGTTTGCTGGTGACGATCAGGTTGTTCGAGCTTTCGTCGCCCGTGCCGTCGCGCACATGCACGAAGTTGCGCCCCATGATACCGTTATTGACCTTGACGACATTGCCTTGCACGCTGACGGTTTTCCCGGACAGCGCCGCCTTTTCCTTATGCAGGGCCGCTACGGTCTTGACGGCGGCGGCGGTGTCTTCGGCAAAAACGGTCGGCGCGCCCAAGACGCTCCACGCCAATGCCCCGGCAAACAATACATTCGAAATTTTCTTCATAAATCGCCCCTGCTGAAATTGACTACAACATAAAAAGAACTACGGGCGGCGATTATATCCGCCATTGCATCACGCGCTACGGCGCGCCGCATGTTCCGCCCATAAGGCGCGCGCAAACGCTTTCCAGGTCGGCCCGCCATGAGTATGAATACCCTCGGCGGCGCTTTCGGCCATCACCGTCAGCATCAATTGCGCCAAACCGAACAATTCGCATAAGGTGCGATGCTCCGGATCGTCGCATTCGTGCGCCACGTCGCCGGGCTTGAAATCCAGCGCACGGCGCGCCAACTCGCGCACGCGCACCGCATCCTGCCAGTCGATCTCCAGAATAATCCCCTTGCGCTCGATTTCGATTTCGAGCTGCCGGGTTTCGGCCCCATAGTGTTCGAATCCGCTCATACGTTATCCCTCTGAAATATTCGGCGACGCGCGCGCCATCGTCGCCGCATCTGCTGCGTGCGATAAACCGCAGTTTGACATCTCTCGGCGAATTTTCATATGCCGTCGTCGGCAGCGGATTCTTGGCGGCTTTCGTTCCGGCGAGCCACGAGACTCCCGCCTTGCTGACCCTGGCCGTCGCCCCCTCGATCCCCTCGAATCGTCCGGCGGCTAAGCTCCATCCGTCTCGCCAGCGCCGACTTTCTACAACGCGCCGCCGCACCGTCGGCCATACGCCATCGATTCATGCGAAACAACAAAATACGTCGTCCTTTCGCCTCGATGCCGTCGAATTTCCGCATAAACCGTGTAGAATTTTCCCGACTCGCAAACCGGATAAACGTCGCAACTGCCGGAAAATTTCTTCGAGGAGATCGATCATGCCCCTTAAATCGAACGCGGTTCGCCGCCGCTGGACTGCCGCCCGTCTGCTGGCGCTGTTATGCGCCAGCAACATCACGCTCGCTGCGCCCGGATCGATCGACATCGTTCCCGGCTGGAATCTCGTCGGCAATGGCGTCGAGGCGCCGCTGGCGCTGACCGGCAGCTTCGGCGATACGACGAAAGTGATGTCCGTCTGGAAATGGGTCGCAGCCGGGGCTACGCCCGGCATCGTTTATCCCACATGGGCGCTCTACTCGCCGATCCTGGAGGACGGCGGCAAGTCCTATGCCGCAAGTAAGGGCTATGATTTTTTAACCAGCATCTCCGCCGGCGAAGGCTTCTGGGTCAATGCCAAAGCAGGATTTTCCGCCCCCTTACCCGCCGCCGCCGCCGTGGTGTCGAGCAGCTTCAAGCCGTCCATCGACGCCGTCGCCGGCGGTGCGCACGCCTTGCCGCACGGTTGGAGCCTAATTGCCGCCGGGGACAACCCGCTCCCCGCGCAATTCAATGCGACCATCGCTGGCGCGCTGGCGTCGCCGCCGCAACCGGGTCAGGTAACGGCCAACCTGATCAGCCTCTGGAGCTGGGACGCCCGCCAAGCCAACTGGTCTTTCTGGTCGCCGGACTTAGCCGCCGGCGGCGAGCTGACGAGTTATCTCAAGAGCAAAAATTACCTGGATTTCGCCGCCAAGCTATCGCCAACCCAGGGCGTTTGGGTGAATCTGCGCCGCGCGCCGACCTTGAGCGAAACGCAGAAAAATTTCGAAAGCATGGCGTTGGCGGCCAATGGCGGTCTGTATTCCCTGTCCGGCCAATTGACATTTTCGGGGTCGTCGTCGCCGGCGCCCGGCAGTTACTTCGACAGCCTTAAACTCGGCATCGCGCAATCCGCCGCCGACAGCCCGCAGAAAGTCGTCGGCGCGGAATCCAGTTTGACATCAACATTGACGCCGAAAGCCTCGTCCGGCAAAACCCGCTACTTGATCGACGGCGTCGTCCTGACGGCAGGTTCCTCCAGCTACGGATACGTCAACAGCGATGTCCTGTTCAGCGTACTCGCTACCGACGGCAAAACCCTGTATTCGATACTCGACAGCCGCAACCAAGTGGTCGGATTGAGTGGAGCGATAGCGAACTCGCCCAGCGAGGTATTCGCCAACAGCGCGCTCGGTCTGCTCACCAACACCATCAATGGCGTATCGCCCTACGATAACCAGGCAACATGGCGTCCCGGATCGGCCTATATGCGGGCGACCCGTCAGACCGTCGGCGACAGCCTGGTGGTGGCCGACTGCATTGCGCCGGCGACCACCGGGCCGAATATCACTCCTTGCTCGACTGCGGTGGCGACGTTGGAGGATTTCTTCCCCTACAAAAGCTCAACGACGACGTATGCGATCGACGACGGTCGTATCGTCACGCTGGCGGGCGTGCGCGCCTGGGTCGCCCATGCCGCACTGCCGAGTTCGCCGACGCTATACCGCGTGTTCTACCAAAACAATGGCAAGATTTATGTCGGGACGTTGACGAAGGCCGGTTCGCCGTTACAGAAAAACGAGAATATTTCGATCTATTTCAACCACGCCGCGATCGAATCCATCAAGTCGGCGCTCGCCTTCTGAAAGCGGATCGCGCTAGGCTATAGTGGCGACTTTCCGTCGCTGGACCGACCGCCATGAACGCCGCCGCCGCGCATCCGCTGCAACGCCTGTCCGCCTATGCGCGCCGCTATCGCGGCGATATGGCGCTCGCCTCGCTGTATTCGATTATCAACAAATTCTTCGATGTGCTGCCCGAAGTGCTGATCGGCGTCGCGGTCGATGTCGTCGTCAATCGCAAGGATTCCTTCGTCGCGCGCCTCGGCGTGGTCGAACCCAAACAGCAACTGCTGTGGCTGGCGCTGCTGACGGCGGCGATCTGGATCGGCGAATCGCTGTTTCAATATCTCTACGACGTCAAATGGCGGCGGCTGGCGCAGAATCTGCAACACGATATGCGCATGGACGCCTATCGCCATGTGCAGCGGCTCGAATTGGCGTATTTCGAACGCAACCGCAGCGGCAATCTGCTGGCGATCCTCAACGAAGACATCAATCAGATGGAGCGCTTCCTCAACGGCGGCGCCAACGATTTGATTCAGGTGTTCTTCGGCTCGCTGATGGTTGGCGCGGTGTTTTTCATGCTGACCAGCCAATTGGCCTGGCTCGCGTTGATTCCGGTGCCAGCGATTCTGTATGGCGCGTTCTGGTTCCAGGCCAAACTCGCGCCGCGCTATACGGCGGTGCGCGAATCGGCAGGCGCCTTGGCGACGCGCCTCAACAACAATCTGATCGGCATCGCCACCGTCAAAGCCTATGCCGCCGAAGATTTCGAGGCCGAGCATATCCGCCAAGGCTCCGACCGGTATCGCCGGCGTAACGGCGAGGCGATCCGCTGGTCGGCGGCGATTACCCCGGTGATACGCATGGCGATCCTGGCGGGATTTACCGTGACGTTGCTCTACGGCGGATTTCTCGCGCTCGAAGGCGAAATCGGCGTCGGCAGCTACTCGGTGCTGGTCTATTTGACGCAGCGCCTGCTGTGGCCGCTGACGCGGCTCGCCGATATGACCGACATGTATCAACGTTCGATGGCCTCGATCCAGCGCGTGATGGACTTGCTCGATACGCCCTTGGGCATTCCCTATGACGGTCAGCCGCTTGCGTCCATTGCGGTGCGCGGCGCAGTGGAATTCGACCGCGTGAGCTTTCGCTACGACGCGGACGCCTTGCCGGCGATGGACGAACTCAGTTTGAATATCGCCGCCGGCAGCAGCGTCGCCTTCGTCGGCAGCACCGGCGGCGGCAAAAGCACGCTCGTCAAACTGCTGCTGCGCTTCTATAGCGCGCAAAGCGGCGAAATCCGCCTCGACGGCGTACCGATTCAGAATATCCAGCTACAAGAGCTGCGCCGCGCCATCGGCTACGTCGCCCAAGACAGCTTCCTCGCCGACGCCAGCGTCGCCGAGAATATCGCCTACGGCATGAAAGATGCACCGTTCGACGCAATCGTCGCCGCCGCCCAAGCGGCGGAAGCGCATGAATTTATTCAGAGTCTGCCGGCAGGTTACGACACCCAAGTCGGCGAGCGCGGCATGAAGCTCTCAGGCGGCCAACGCCAACGACTCGCCTT
>DATETD010000499.1:0-3560 GCA_035283885.1 Rhodocyclaceae bacterium | reverse complement strand
GGCTCGCCCGCCTATATGTCGCCGCAACAAGTGCGCGACATGCCGCTCAATCACCAAACCGATATTTATTCGCTCGGCGTGATGATGTACCAATTATTAACCGGTCGTCTGCCGTTTCACGCCAATTCGAACTACGGCATGATTTATCAAATTTGCAACAGCGAGCCGCCGCCGCCGTCCACCTTCCGCACCGATCTACCGGCGAGCCTGGATGCGATCGTGGCGCGCGCGATGCAAAAGGAGATCGGCGCCCGCTACCAGGACTGGGAAGAATTCTCCCACGATCTCGCCCAGGCCTTCCGCAACCAAAAATTGACGGCCAACCGCCAGGAATTCCCGGATAGCGAAAAATTCGAAGCGCTGCGCGCGCTCCCGTTCTTTACCGATTTTTCCGATGTCGAACTCTGGGAAGTGGTGCGCTTCTCTCGTTGGAACGACGTCACGCCCGACACCATGATTATGAAAGACGGCGAACGCGGCGATTTTTTCGCCTTTCTGTTGAGCGGCGAACTGCTCGTCACCAAGAAGGGCCACACGCTCGGCATACTGGCGACCGGCGAATGCTTCGGCGAGATGGCGATCATCCGCCGCCGCCATGTGCGCGGCGCCGACGTGATCGCCCGCACGACGGCGCGCGTGGTGTCGATTTCGGCCCAATCCCTGCACCACGCCTCGGAAACGTGCCGCATGCACTTCTACCAGAGCTTCCTCGACGTAATCGCCGAGCGGCTCGCCGACGCCAACAACCGCTTGGCGTCGCTCTAAGCCACCGCTTGGCGTCGCGCTCTAAGCCGCCGAGCCTACTGCGGCGTCAGCAACTTCTGCAACTCGCCGGCCTGATACATCTCCGTCATGATATCGCTACCGCCGACGAATTCGCCGCCGACGTACAACTGCGGAATCGTCGGCCAATTGGCGTAATCTTTGATCGCCTGACGGATATCGGCATCGGCCAAAACGTCCACATGCACGAAATCGTCCACGCCGCACGCGTTCAAAATCTGCACCGCCCGCGCCGAAAACCCGCATTGCGGAAAACGCGGACTGCCCTTCATATACAGCACAACCGGATTGCCGGTCACGGTAGCGTGGATCTGCTGGCGAACGTCGGTAGTGGTTTCTGCGCTCATCGAATCGACCTCATTGAATAGTTGAGTATTTTACTCGGCAATATTTTAACGGCAATCGCTCTTCTGGTCAAGCTGCTGCTCGCCCGCTCCCGGATCGCCCCACTAAAAGTCGGCGCCGGCGAGACGGCTGCGCATCGAGACAGGCTATCCTTCGCCATACGGCTACAATGACGCCACGACGCAATCGCCACGGAGAATTCATGCGCAGTAACATCCTTTACCGGTATCTGACGATTTCGGTGCTATGCGGCTTATTTCTATCGACTCTATCGACCCTTGCGACCTTTAGCGCCTTTGCGGCGGACAAGGCGCTCGATGTCGCTTCGTCTAGCCGGACGCCGATCTCGCTGACCGAATATTTCGCCGTGCTCGAAGATCCATCGTTGCGTTTGACGCTGGACGATCTGCGAAAACCCGAAACCGCCGCGCGTTTCAAAACGGGTATGCCCGCAGCGGAGGCTTTGAGTTACGGCTATACGCCATCGGCTTACTGGCTGCGCTTGCAATTGCGCAATGCCGGCGACCGTCCGGTCGAGCGTATGCTGGAAATCGCTTACGCCCGTCTATCGCATATTCAACTCCATTATCCGGACGCCGATGGCGGCTATCGCTCGATCGCGACCGGCGGCAACCTCCCGTTCGCCACGCGCGCCTATCCGAACCGACATTTCGCCTTTCCTCTCGCACTGCCCGCACGCGCCGAACAGACGATTTATCTGCGCATACACGCCACCGGTTCGCTGCTGGCGCCGGTGCGGCTGTGGGAGACGCCGGCCTTCCATGCCTACGAGCGCAACGATTACATGACTCAAGCATGGTACTTCGGCATGGCGACGGCGATGATACTGTTCAATCTCCTGCTTTTTTTCGCCTTGCGAGACATCGTCTACGTGCTGTATATCGGTTTCGTCGCCTGCATGGCGCTCTCGCTCTCCGCACAGAACGGCCTGGCCAAAGAATTTCTTTGGCCCAATGCGACGCTATGGGCGGATATTTCGACCTATGTCGGCTTTTCGCTGTCGATCGCGTGGCTGATCGCGTTTATGCGAGCCATGCTAAACACATGGAAAATCATCCCCCGGTTCGATCGACTGCTCAAACTGCTCATGACCATCCACCTGATCTTCCCGCTGGGATTTGTCGCCGCATTGCAGCTTTTCGCCAAATATTCCGTACTGTTAAACTTAACTTCAATGATGTTTGTGCTCGGCGCCAGCACGTTCTGCGCCTATAAACGCTACCGCAGCGCCTACTTTTTCGTCGCCGCATTCGCCATTTTCATTCTCGGCGCGGTGATGTTCGCACTGAGAATTCTCGGGGTGCTGCCCACCAATGTATTGACGGTTAACGGTATTCAGTTCGGCTCCGCGCTCGAAATGATACTGCTGGCCCTCGCCCTCGCCGATCGCTTCAACGAAATCCGCCGCGAAAAGGAAATGGCGCAAAAAGACGCGATGAAGGCGCAGAGCGAGAAACTCCAGGCCGAGCAACGCTTGGTCGAAAATCTGCGATCCTCGGAAAAACTGCTCGAAGGTAAAGTCAGCGAGCGGACGGCCGAGCTGTCGGCCACCATCGACCGGCTGAAACAGACGCAGCACGAACTGGTGCAGGCCGACAAACTGGCGTCGCTGGGCGCATTGGTCGCCGGCGTGGCGCACGAGCTGAATACCCCGATCGGCAATGCGCTGACCACCGCCACCACCTTGGAAGATAGCGCAAAGGAACTTGAGGCGACGATGGCGCGCGGCGAGATGCGCAGATCGACGCTGATTTATTTTGTCGAGAGCACGGTGTCGATGGCCGAATTGATCACGCGTTCCTGCCAGCGCGCAGGCACATTAATCAATAGCTTCAAACAAGTCGCCGTCGATCAAACCTCGGAACAACGCCGCCGCTTCAATCTTCGCTCGCTCGTCGACGACAATATTGCGGCGCTGCGGCCCAGCTTCAGACATGCGCCTTGGATTATCGAAACCGATATTCCGGCCAACATCCAGTGCGACAGTTATCCCGGCCCGCTGGGTCAAATCATTGCCAATCTGGTGCAAAATGCGGTCGCGCATGCGTTCGAAGGCTGCGACACGGGCACGCTGAACGTCTCCGCCGTCGTCGCCAACGACGGCGTGGAAATGGTTTTTTCAGATAACGGCATAGGCATGGATCGGACGGTGCTGGCGCATATCTTCGAACCGTTCTATACCCGGCGGTTAGGGCAAGGCGGCTCGGGGCTGGGTCTGTCGATTTCGTTGAACATCGCCACCGGCGTACTGGGCGGCAGCTTGCACGCCACCTCGGAGCCTGGTTGCGGCTCGCGCTTTATCCTACGATTCCCGCTGACCGCGCCGAACCAAGCGCCACCGACGAACGACGCCGCATGAGCGCCACCCTACGAGTCAAAGTCGGCGCTGGCGGGACGGTCGACAGGACAAT
>DATETD010000498.1:0-2309 GCA_035283885.1 Rhodocyclaceae bacterium | reverse complement strand
GCTCTTCGCTTTCCGGCATTTTAGCGTTCATGCAGGTGCAGTATTTCTTGACGATTTCTGGGGTGCCGCCGGGTTCGCCTTGATTGTCTTTGATGCACTGATTGACCCACTTGGTGTCGTCTGCCGATTGGGCGAACGCCTGACTGCCGAACGCCACTGCGGCGATTGCAATCCACTTCATCGCTGATGTCTTCATTCATTGCTCCTTGGGTTAAGTTATCCTACAGTCAAACGCTATTTTGCGAATGGCGGAAAGATTGTAGCAGAGGGGTTCGGCGCTGTGTCAGCGTGTCAAGCGTGTCGTTGCGTCGATTTTTTCGGCGCCGCATCGAGCGGAGTGTAGAACGCGGAACCCGTCATCGCCATAATGGTGTATCGTCCAAGCTTTGCCTTGCTGTGGTTTTTTCATTGTTCTTGCATGAGAATCTTAATGCGCATCGTCTTGCTTCTATGGGTTTTCAGCCTCTCGTCCTGTGCCGTGATGAGTCCGCAGGAATGCCAAACCGCTAACTGGCGCGATGTCGGCTTGGTCGATGGACTTGCCGGTAAACCGTTGGCTATGCTGAACACCCGCTCCGGCGACTGCGCCGAGGCGAATGTCCGCATCGATACGCCGGCCTACCTCAAGGGACGCGAACACGGTTTGCAGACCTACTGCCGCATCGACAACGCTACACGCGTCGGCATACGCGGCGAAAGCTACCACGGTGTCTGTCCGCCGATGGTCGATGAGGAATTTCGTTATCGGCATCGGCTTGGGTATGATGTTTACCAGTTGCGCGAAGAAGTCGCGAGGCTCGGCAATCGTTCGGAATCCTTGGAGCGCCGTTTGCGATCCAAGGAAAAAGACCACGAAAAACATCTCGATGCCGCCAGTAAAGACGATGAGCGCAAGCGTCTGCGCCATGAGCACGACGACGAGCGCCGTCGGGTTCGCAAAGAGCTCAAGGAACTCGATGACAGCCTACGCCGCGCGCGCGATCGGCTGCGCGATGCGGAGTGGGCTTTAGATCGGATGCATTGAGCGCAAGGGTATCGCTTCAAATCACCCTATCGTTGCCGCCGTCCACCGGCACTTGCGCGGCGGTGGTTTTGGCGAACAGCGGGCCGCACATTTCGGCGGCGAGTTCGGCGACATCTCGACTCGTAACTTCCGTGCGCAACACATTGTTTTTCTTATAGTCGTCCACCGATAAGCCGTAATGGCGCGCGCGCGCCGCGAGCACCTCCTCGGTCCATAGGCCCGTATCGAATACTGCGTTGGGATGCAGGGAGTTGATCCGTATGCCGTCTGCGCCCCATTCCAGCGCGGCCACGCGCGCCAATTGGTTGAGCGCCGCTTTGGAGGCCGAATAGGCGGCGGCGCCCGGTCCAGGGGCCGGCACGTTCTTCGAGCCGATCACCACCACGCGCCCGCCGCGCGGCGCACGTTTGAGCAAGGGATGGCATTCGCGCATCAGCGTCATGTTCGCATCCAGATTGATGTGCATGACGCGCCGCCATTCGTCGGTCTTCAGACTGTCGATGCGGCAGCCGCCGGGGAAGATGCCGGCATTGAGTATCAGCATATCCAGTCCGCCGAAGGCGTCGGTCGCGCGCTCCAGCAAGTGCCGAATCGCGGCCTCGTCGGTGAGATCGCAGGCGACCCCGAGAAAATCGGCGCGACGGTGCAAGGTTTCGATGGCGGGATTCACATCGGCGCCGACCACGGCGGCGCCGCGCGCCAGCAAGGCGTCGACGCAGGCCCGGCCTATGCCCGAAGCGGCGCCTGTGACCAAGGCAATCTCACCCGTAAATAGCGGCGCTTTGCCGCCTTTGCGCAGCTTGGCCTGTTCGAGATCCCAGTATTCGACATCGAAAATATCTTTTGCCGGCAAGGCGCGGTAGCCGCCTAAGGCCGCAGCGTGCAGAATAATGTCGATAGTATGATCGTAAATCTCGGCGACGACATCGGCGTCCTTGGCCGTTCTGCCGACCGTGCAGAGTCCCAGTTCGGCGTCGATGACGATGCGCGGCGCCGGGTCCAGCATCGTTTTGCGCTCTAAAGCCAACGGCTCATGCGTCGCAAAATAGTCGCGATAGGCGTCGACATACGCCGCGACATCGCGTCCCAGCATCGGCAGACGCTTGGTGCGGATCACATGGTCCGGCGTCGCGGGACCTTGCTGGGCGATAACGGACAGATCCGCGCGTTGGGCGAACGCCATCGCTTTTTGATCGCAACGCCGTCGCACGACCAGCGGCGCGCCCATTGTGGCTGACAGGGTTTGACGCAGTTGCGCCAATTCGATGCCGACCTGCGTTTTCGC
>DATETD010000497.1:0-2386 GCA_035283885.1 Rhodocyclaceae bacterium | reverse complement strand
AAACCGCGCAAGGGTTGAATCAAACTCATATCGATATCCTTAAAAAAAAATAGCGTAACGCATAGAACTCGAAAAAGCAGTTGTCCACGAAATACACAAAAATCACGAAAAGAATCAAATACATATCGGCCTGTTTTCACTCACCCGATGGCTGAATGGGTTTCCGGCGCCACCCAGTGTTTTTGTTCGTGTCTTTCGTGCTTTTCGTGGATAAAAAGGTGTGGATTAGGATCAAGCGAGCGGACGGCGCAACGCTTGGTGCGCTTCGCGTAGGGTTTTCTCGGTCGTCGCCCAATCGATGCAAGCGTCGGTGACCGAGCAGCCGTATTTGAGCAAACTTCTATCCTGCGGAATCGGCTGATTGCCCGCTTCGATGAAACTCTCGATCATCATGCCGACGATGGAGCGGTTGCCCAAACGAATCTGATTGACGCAATCTTGCATCACCAGCGGTTGCAATTCGGGTTTTTTGTAGCTGTTGGCGTGCGAACAATCCACAACCAAACTCGTCGGCAGTCCGGCCTTGCGCAAGGACTCTTCGGCCAAAGCAATGCTGACGGTATCGTAATTCGGTCGATTGCCGCCGCCGCGCAACACCAGATGGCCGTAGCGATTGCCGCGCGTGCGTATCACCGCCGAACGCCCCTGCGCATTGATGCCGAGAAAACTGTGCGAACGCGACGCCGAAATAATCGCATTCACCGCCGCGCCGACCGAGCCATCGGTGCTATTTTTGAAGCCGACCGGCGTCGATAATCCCGAAGACATTTCTCGATGCGTTTGCGATTCCGAAGTGCGCGCGCCGATCGCGGTCCACGCCACCAGATCGCCCAGATATTGCGGCGCGATCGGATCGAGCGCCTCGGTGCCCGCCGGGATTCCCAATTCGTTCACCGCCAGCAAGAACTCGCGCGCCTTTTGCATCCCTTCGTCGATATGAAACGAATCGTCCATATGCGGATCGTTGATATAACCCTTCCAGCCGGTCGAGGTGCGCGGCTTCTCGAAATACACGCGCATCACCAGCACCAAGGTTTCCTCGACCTCCTGCGCCAAGGCGCGCAAGCGGCGCGCATAGTCGAGACCGGCCTGCGGATCGTGGATCGAGCACGGGCCGACCACGACGAAACGGCGCGGATCGCTGCGGTCGAGGATGCGCTCGATACTGCTGCGCCCCTTGAGCACCGTCTCCGCCGCCGGCTCCGACAAGGGAACGCGCGCATGTATCTCCTCGGGCGTCGGCATCGGCTCGAAGGCTTCGATATTCAGATTTTCTGTTTGTTGCATAAAGTGGTCACAATTCTTCGAAAGACGGCGATCGGATTCGGCCAGCACCCCCGCGACACCGCGACGCCGCCGCTTAAATTCCAATGAAATAAAACTTGAACTTGCGGGCCATCAAGTATACGCTTCGTCGGCGAAATTACCGCCATAGTGCGTTTTTGTGCGAAACTTCGTTCAGGACAGTCGCCTGCCGCGCAAACATATTCAGCATAAATCGAAAACCGCGCCGCAGCGACGATTACCGATACAACAAGCTTGCCACGAAAGGATCAGCCATGGCCACTTCACCCGGCGCCCCGCGAAAATCGCCGCCGAAAAAACGCACTGCATCCGCTGCGCCCAAAAACGGCGCAAGCAAAACCGTTGCGACCCGAGCGTCCGCCAAAAATGCGGCAGCACCAGGCTTGCTCGGCCAGATGCGCGCCATGGCCGGTCGTATGCTCGATATGGGCGCCTCCAGCATCGACGCCGCCAAGACCCTGCAATCCGCCGCTCACGCCACCAAGGTGTTGCGCCAAGGCAAACCGATCGACGCCGCCGCCGAAATGCTCAAGGCGGTGTTGCCCGGCTCTTCCCGCCCCGGCGGCTGGGCCAAAACCGGCGCCGCGCTGCGCAAAGTGCGCGAATCCGCCGGGCTGACGATCCAGGAAGTCGGCGCCGCGATCAATCTCAACGACCCCGCGCTGATCGAAACCATGGAAAACGGCGTGATCAACGTACCGTTTGAAATTGTCCTGCGACTCGCCGCCGTACTCGGACGCAACGATCCTATCGGCTTCGTCATGTCCTTCACGCGCACCTCCAACCCCGAAATCTGGAACAGCCTCGAAGCGCTCGGCCTCGGCAAGCTGATTTTGCAATCGGCGCGCGAACGCGAATTCGCCAATATCTACCGCGGCGCCGACGACGCGCGCAACTTAAGCGACGCCGAATTCGCCGAAGTGCTGGCGTTCACGCGCGCCGCATTCGAAATGGCGATGACCATCCATGGCCGCCGACCGCCGCCGAAATCGAAGTAAGGTATGATTCATTTCCCTTGGCGAATCGATTTCTCACGGAGAACGTATATGAAGACCAGCGCGTGTTTATTGGAAGTTTCCGA
>DATETD010000496.1:0-2186 GCA_035283885.1 Rhodocyclaceae bacterium | reverse complement strand
ATCGCGCAAATCGTCGGCGACATAGCTGCCGCCGACTTTTTCCAGTGTGGTGAAATCGAGATCGGCGACCCAGGATTGGCCGACGAAGCCGACGAGCAGGTCGCGCACCATCTCGGGATGCGAAAAGAGCAGCTTGTAGCTGTTGTCGTGTTGGCTCATCGGCTGATTTTACGAGGAAATCGCACCCACGAGATCGGAGGGCCGTCCAAAAACTGCAAGGCGCGCAATTCACCCACTCGTCGCAGAAAGTCCCCGAATTCTTGCGCGGTCTTTACGGGCGCCGGAAACGATTCGCGGCCTTGATCTTCGTTTCGGCCAACCCAAGCGAACTGATTTATCTGCAGATAACGCCGATGGGCGCAGATTAAAACCAAAAAATTGCTTTGAATCCTTTGCGTGAATCTGCGCCGCCTATTTTATTGGCGCAAAACATGCTTAGAATGAGTCGGTAAGTTGGGCTGACGCAGGAAGCCCAACATATCAGGCGCTTGATTCAACAGTATTGGCGAGGGGTTCGTGCCTTTCGTGTTTTTCGTGGACAAGAAAGGCTTCTAGGATGAACCGCAAATCCAAGCTATTCCGCGGCGTCTTCCTCGCTTCGCGCTGGGTGCGCGAGCGCCTGAGCGTCGGCGGTTTGCTCGTCGTCAATCTGACCGCCTTCGCCGCCGTGTTCGGGCTGGATACGCGCGCCAATTTGGCGCACAGCCTATTCTCCTTGGGATTCGGCGTCTTGACGGTCGATCTGCTCGCCTGCCTCTGGCTGCGCCGCCATAGTCGAGGCTGGGCGGCGCAACTTCAAGCCGAGCGCATGTTGCCGGACTTCGTCACAAAGGGCGAAGCGGCGCGCTACCGGATTCGGCTGCTCAATCGAGGCGCGCGCGTTACTCCTGCCGTGGAATTGAGCGAGCAACTGCGCCAGCCCTGGCCGACGGCGCAGGCCTTGCGCTTTCATCGCAGCCCTATCGGCGGCAATCGTTTCGATCAACGCGTCGGCTATCCGGCGTTTCTCGACATGCTGCGGCGATTGCGCGCCGTCGATATCGACGCCATCGCGCTGCCGTCGCTCGCGCCCGGTCAAACGATCGTGCTGGAAGTTCCCATCGTCGCCCAAGCGCGCGGACTCGCGGGCTTCGAGCAGATGCAGGCGATACTCACCGGCCCCCTCGGACTGATTCGCCAACGCGTGGCGCTGCCTGCCCCATCGCAAAGCCTCGCGGTATTGCCGCAACGTCTGCCGATCGCGATTCCGCCCGCCTCCGGCCATCGACTATTCCAACCCGGCGGCATTTCGTTGGCGCAGCGCGTCGGCGATACCGAAGAATTCCGCTCCTTGCGCGATTACCGCCCCGGTGACCCCTTGCGCTCGGTGCATTGGCGCAGCTTCGCGCGCACCGGCAAGCCGATGGTGCGCGAATATCAGGAAGAGTTTTTCTCGCGCCATGCCTTGCTGCTCGACACCGCCGCGAGCCATCCATTCGCGCCCGCGCTCGAAACCGCGGTCTCGCTCGCCGCGTGGCTCGTGACGCGCCCGCGCGATAGCGACAGCCTGCTCGATCTGATGTTCGTCGGTGAGCGCGTCCATCGGCTGACGATGGGGCGTGGGCTAGGGGAAACCGACACCGTGCTGCGCGTGCTCGCCGGCGTCGACGCCACGCCGCCCGCGAGCATCGACGCCTTGCTTAAAACGACGCTGCATCATGCGGGGCAGATTTCCTCGCTGATCGCGATTTTGTTGTGCTGGGACGAAGCGCGGCGCAACGCGATGCGCCAACTGCGCGCGCGCCGCGTACCGCTGACGATAGTGCTGATCGACGCGCCGCCGCTGTCCGCCGACGACGAAGCCGAGTTTCTTGGTCAAGTGCGCCGCATCTCTTCCGCGTCATGAATACGCCTACCTACTTAATCGCCGCCGCGCTGCTGTTCTGGGGATGGAGCGCAGGCCAATTGCTGCTAGGCGCAGGACTCGCCGCGCTGCTGCTCGCCGCCCGACTGGCGCAACGGCAAGGCGTGCAACTGAATTTTGACGAGCGCGACCTGCTGCGCTTGGTCGATTTCAGCGCCATCGCCGCCATCGCGCTCGTGCTCGGCCTCCCGGCGACTCAGGGGCTGCCGCAAGGTTTGCTGCTCGCCTTCGGCTGGCTGCCGCCCGCGCTCTATCCGCTGTATGCGCTCGGCTTGCTGCATCG
>DATETD010000495.1:0-3038 GCA_035283885.1 Rhodocyclaceae bacterium | reverse complement strand
TGCGGGAAATCCGCCTGTCCGGTTCGATGAGGGGGATGTGGAAACGGGGTCAAGGTTTAGGCTACCAGGAGCCGCCGAGCGAAGTGAGCGGTTACAAACGTACCGAGCCAGCAGCTACCGCGCCACATCTCTACTCTACAGTTTGGGTCATGGCCGGGGCGAGCCGAATCCAGGCTAGCGGCTAGCCCGCACGATTTCCCAGTCCGCCACCGGGCCGGGGACGGGCTGAAATAGCGGATGCGCTTGCGGACGAGGCGGTACGACGAGTCGCGCTAACCAGACGGCATCGCGCATGCGCAATTTGGCCGCCAGATGTTCCCATTCGTAGTCGAGTTGCCCATATGTCACCGCAATCGGCGCAACCGGCGGCGGCGCTGCGTCACCATGGCCGCCGCAGAGAATCTTCTTGGCGTCGAAACGAAAATTGCGCACGACGGCTTCCGCGTGCACCGCGTGCAGATAGGCGGCGATAGCATCCATCGGCGACGCAGCGTCGCAAAAGCGCATCAACTGCGGATGATGGCGATACCCGCGCGTTTGCCCACCGAGCACCGCCTGCGCCAACAGCGCCTCGCGCCAGAGCGCCACTAGACCACGGGAGTCCAGATAACGGGGATGCAGCGACCATAGGCGCACGGTATGTCTCCATAAAAAGCCATCGAGGTGGGGCGGCTTGGGGGCTTTACTTGCATGGGAAATTATTTCGCATGAAGGTGCAGCACTTTCTGGGAGGAGCCTGCCACAGGCCGTTCCTCGGTCGCGAAAAGATCCGTCTTTGCTTTGACCAGATCGGATAGCTTCTTGTAACCGTAAAGCCTGGAATCGAAGTCGGGTTGCAACTTGGTGAGGTAGCTGCCGAATGTACTTAAGTTGGCCCATCCTGCGTCGTCGCTCGACTGTTCAAGCGCTTCGAGCAGGAACTGCTTTGGAAATTCCACTTTGGGTTCGGGTGCATTGGCTAGCGGCTGAGGCGCGCTCGGCTTGGATTCGGTCGTGTTCTTTTGTGACGATACGTTAGCTTCCACTGCCGTACTTGGGCGCAGGACTTCGGTGAATACGAATTTGTGGCAGGCATTTCGAAACGCCTCCGGTGTTTTCTTCTCGCCAAAACCCAGGACAGTGAGTCCCTCTTCACGCAAGCGCATGGCGAGTCCAGTGAAATCGCTGTCGCTTGTAACCAGGCAGAAGCCATCGAATTTTCGCGTATAGAGTAAGTCCATGGCATCGATGATCAGCGTGCTATCCGTCGCGTTTTTCCCCGTCGTATATGCAAATTGCTGAACGGGTTTAATCGCGTATCGTTGTAACGTTTTTTTCCACGAAGCGCTCGCCGGGGCGGTGAAGTCGCCATAGATGCGTTTGACCGTGGCTTCGCCGAAGCGCGCAATTTCCGCAAGAAGCCCTTCAATGACGGCTGCTTGCGCGTTGTCGGCGTCGATGAGGACGGCTAAACGCAATGTGGGTTCTTCGGACTCGATTTTTGCGACTCGGCGTGGGGATATCAAGAGGCCTCCAGTGATGCGATTACGAAAATAGTTACGGTAGATTGGACAGACTTCGGCGCGGCCAAGTTACCCTCGTTTCAGCTGAAGTGGATAGTCAGGCCGCCATCCAGCCGCCTATCCGTCCCGCCGGCACCGACTTTTGCGGTTACGGCAGCAAATCCGCCACCGCCACCTTGTCGTCGTTTGTCGCTGCGAGAGGCGTTATGTAATTTTCGCGGCTCGATAAAATTCTTACGTCGTAATCGTCGCCATTCGGTTGACGGCAGATTTCAAGCGTTTCTCGATTCAAATCGAGTATCCAGTATTCGGCGACGCCCGCTCGCGCATAGGCGGCAAGTTTGCGTTGGCGGTCATACGACAACGAGGTGTCGGCGATCTCCACGATCAACAAGGCTGTGGTCGGATGCGCGTCGCGATAGTCGCGCGGTGCGCCGCGCACCACGGCGATGTCCGGCTCGGGTTCCGAATAGTCGTTCAGGCAAATCGGCAATTGCGAACGGACATCGAATCCCTGCGTAAAGATTCCACGCAAGGCGGTTTCGACCAGTCTTACCGCCGTTGCATGCCGGCTCTTTTGTGGCGCCATATCGATAATCTCCCCGTCAAGTAGTTCGATGCGATCCTCCGGTCGAAAAACGCCCAGTTCGACCATGCGATCGAAGGCGATTCGGCTGAAGCGATGCCGAGTGGCGGGACTATCGAGAACTGAAATCATGGTCGACTCCTTAGTGGGCTTTCGGAATAGCGGGCAGTTGCTGCAAATCCATTTACCTATCATTCACCGGCACGGTTGGACTGACGACAGGAAGCCCAACAGCGGCGGCGACGCAGGCACATGATATTTGGACAATCGAGAATCTAGTCTTCGTAGCATCCAGCATCGCATCGTATGCCGAATGTTGGGCTTGATGAAGCCCAGCCCAACCTACTCCGACTTCACGTCGCGCTTGAACTGGCCAGAATAGTCTGGCTGGCGCATCGGACGCCCAATTGGTTTAACAGGTCGTCAGCATCCTTGGCGTGGTGCACGTCCTCGCCGCGTTCGCTTTTAGCCAATGTTTCCGCCGTCAGCGCGTTAGGTCCGCGCATCTCGAAAGGCAAAGCCTTTTCTTTGGCAATCTTGGTCAGTGCGATACGCACCACGTCGGAAACGGTCAACCCCATCTCAGCCAGCACGGCGGCGGCTTCGTTTTTCAGCGTTTCATCAATCCGCGCCCGGACAAATGCAGTTGCAGCCATGATTAGCTCCTATCGAATCGATAGCCTTATTGTAGATCGATAGAGCTACAAAGGCTAACAGTCGCCCACTATCCGTCCCGCCAGCGCCGACTTTGCGTTGCGCGCGCGCCGTTTGCCGACGATCAGCCGACCGTATAACCGCCGTGCGTGGATGCGACGAAGTTGTAGTCGCGCCAGTCCTCGACCAATTCCATCAGTTCCTCTGCGTCGCCTGCGTAACCTATGGTTTCGCCTAGATTTTTGGGCGGATCGGCGATTAGTTTGTCGAGCGCGGCGGCAATCAGGCTGCATTCT
>DATETD010000494.1:0-5604 GCA_035283885.1 Rhodocyclaceae bacterium | reverse complement strand
CTGGCCGAAGCGCTCGCTCTCGCGCCCGCCGACTACCGCATCACCTTCCAATCGCGCTTCGGCAAAGCCGAATGGCTGCAACCTTATACCCAAGCCACATTGGAAGACTTGGCGCGTCAGGGCGTGCAACGCGTCGACGTGCTCTGCCCCGGCTTTGTCGCCGACTGCCTCGAAACCCTAGAAGAAATCGCGATGGAATGCCGCGCGGCGTTTCTCGACCATGGCGGCAAGGAATTCAATTACATTCCCTGCCTGAATCGGAACCCGGACTGGATTTCCGCTCTGCACAATATAACCACACGGCATTTGTCGGGCTGGCCCTTGAAAGCGCAGAGCGATCGCATAGCGCAGCAGCGCGCGACGGCGCTGGCCGCATCGGTTCCGTCGGCGCACAAGAGCGTCGGCATCGACTAAATTTTTCCGTTTAGTCCGACAAGCGGCGAACGGAGATGATATGCTGCGATTCAACGGCGAGCTTTATCGCCGTAGCGACACGGCTTTATTCCCATAACGAAAGTAATATATCTACACACAACGCCCATGCGACTTTAAGGCATCGTAAACACGTTTTCGGAGGTTATAAAATGACTGAACGGCAAAACGAAGTACGACGGATTTTGACGAAGCTGACCGGAAACGAACCGGATAACACTAAGGTCGCCATGATGGCGCATATTACGCAAGAGGTCGAGGTTGCACCGGGGAACCCGCTGTTTCCGCTGATGGTCGCACTCGATCATTACCTCGATTCCTACGAATCGATTCCCGACGCGATCAAAGAAACGGCGACCTTCATCCTGCGCGAGCATGAGAATACGTTTAGCGTCGGCGACGAACTTATAGACGAACGGAAACCCGCGCGTAAATCGGCGCCCAAAGAAAGCCGGGGGCGATTGATGCATGCGGCAAACTCGAAAATTCGCAGCACTCATCGCGCGGCCCAGCGGTAATCAATCGCATGAGATCATATTCTCCGACTTGAACGATTCGGTCGGCTTCGGCGGTAGCCGTCTCGCCAGCGCCGACTTTCAATACAAAATCTCGCTCCAGCGTCCTCCCGCCAACAGCACGCTTTTTTCCTCGCGCCACGCTTCCGACGAGCCGGCGATATGACTTAAGGCGTGCTCCACCTGCTCCAGCGCGGCTTTCATACCGGCGACGAAGACATGCGTGTCGGGTTTCTTCAACATGCTCCAGATTTCTTCGGCGTTGCGCTCTATCGCCTTGTTCAACTCTACCGGCGCGTCGTAGCGAGGTCGGGGGCCGACGGCCTGGAAGGCGCGGAAGGTTTTTTGGTCGTAATAGTTGGCGAGGTCGCGGTTTTCGTCGTTCATGTAGATCTGTTCCAAGCCGGTGCGCACGCCGTAGAACAGGCGCACTTGCCCATCCCAACCGCCTAGATTTTCGTAAATATGCCTTACAAATGCACGGAACGGGGCGACGCCCGCGCCCATGGCGATCATGATCAAATCCGCCGATTTGTCGGCGGGAAGCTTGAACGGCAGCCCATACGGGCCGGAGAAGCGGATGGCGGCGCCGGGCTTTAGATCGCATAAATAATTCGAAGCGACGCCGTCGTAGCGTTCGCCGTTGAAATCGTCGACGCAACAATGACGCCGAACGCATAGAGCGAATTCGGCGCTATCCTTGGTTTCGCCGTCGGGATCGGCGATGGAGTAAAACCGCGTGTGGTATTGCTTGCCGAAACGACCCGGCGCCATCACGCGTATGCTTTGTCCGGTTTTGCATTCGAACGATGCATCGTCGGCCTTGAAAACCATATGCCGCACTTCGTCGGGCGAGTTGGCGGGCGTGATGCGCTCCGAACGGATCAGGGTGGCGGAATACGGTTTGCCGACGTCCGCAACGAGATTGAATGACATAACAATATCCTTGATGGCGAATAACCGATTTCTCCAATGATACAAGACGATTCGTCGCATGGACGTAGATAGGCTTATCTGTATATCGGTCGCGCGAACGCCATTTTCTCCGGCCCGTCGTAAAACTCGGCGCCGGCGCGACGGCGATGCGCGCCTTGAAAGTCGACGCGGCAAGACTGAAGCGATAGTGCTATTCTTTCAGCTCATCGGTATTTTACGAATAAGTCGCATCAACCGTCGACGGCGATAAGAGCGCCTTCTCCGCCGGCGCATTTGTCAAACGAATAGAAACCTTTAGGGGGCATATATGTCGATAAATTCCGTAGTATCGACGGGCGTGCACGGCGTGCAGCTCGGTATCGAGCGCGCCAATCAGGCCGGGGAGCGAATCGCGCGCAACGGCGCCGAAAACGCCGAGGCGGTCGAACTTCGACTCGGCGAATTACAGGTCAAGGCCTCGGCCAAGGTCGTCGAAGTCGGCGACAGCATGCTCGGCAGCGTGATCGATATCCAAGCCTAGGCCAGGGATTTGCTATGGAAATAAAACATCTGAATATCCAGGTGTTCGGTCGGGTGCAAGGCGTATCGTTTCGCGCGCATACTCAGGACAAGGCCGAATCGCTGGGACTCGCCGGTTTCGTCTGCAACGAGGCGGATGGCTCGGTCTATGTCGAAGCCGAAGGCGCGGAAAGCGATTTGGCGGATTTCGTTCGCTGGCTGCACCAAGGCCCGCCCATGGCTAAGGTCATGCGCGTGGAGGTCGGCGAAGGAGCGCCACGATCGTTTTACGATTTTCGCATTGCCTGGCATCGGTATGGATAGCGCGGGGCGGAAGCGCCGCCCCGGCTGCAACGCAAATCAACCCTTCTTACTTCCGGATTTTAAGATTTTAGGCAGGCTGTCCATAAACATCTTCTGCACCCCTTCGGTCAAGCGGAATCCCTCCGGCAAAATCAGCGACATCAGTTTCGTCGGATCGTACTCGGTCACCGCATCCATGACTCTCTGTTCGATTTTTGCAATCACCCGCTCCTGAACCGCCTGAACGTCAGGAAGTCCCAGGGTTTCCCTGACTTCTTTTGGGGTGGCTTCAACTTCGACTTCCATCTTAATCTTCATCGGGTGCTCCTCCGTATTCAGTTTGCGACTATCGAGATTCGGCGGCAAGCTGCGAAATTCGGGCTGCTGCAATACATGCCATAAAGATCATTCTTTGCTTTGTTTCGCGCCCAACAAGCGCGACGCAATTTCACCCGCCTTCTCGTTGACCAAACGAATCGATTCGTAGACGTTGCCAATGGTATTCGCTTGAATCTCCCTGACCCCTTCGACCGTCCCTTTGATCGGGCCAATCTTTTCAAGAAAATCTAAAGGCATATTCGCGATCGATTTATGAACTTCCTCGAGGCTGGTCGCGCCCTTGTCGATCGTTAGTTGCACATACTCTTGTAAATCTTTCAGCATTTCCATTTAAAATCTCCTAAACCGGACGGGCCGGTACCGAAAAGTAAAATAGCGGCATTCTTCGACATCGTATGGAGATTACCATGACCGCAGTTCATCGCGCGGATCAATTCGAAGATAGACGGCTGCACACGGCGCTGCGCGCTCATGGTTTTCAGGCTTGCCGCGCACCGCCGTCGAAGGAGCGATGCACATTTTGCCGGATGTTGCAGCACCCCTTGTCCAAAATGGGATTTGAGTCTAGACAGGGATTGCTGTATAAGGATCGACAGTCGGTTACAACGTAAAGCCGAACTGTCATGGCAGCCTTAGTTAGCCCGCCTCTTCACCTACCCGGCCCACCATCATGCAAGAAGTTCTACAGTACCTCAATAAGCACGGTCAGCGCCTCGATTCGGAGATTGCGACGGCGACCGGGATACCTCTCGAACAGGTGCAAATTCACATATCCGCCCTCTCGAACTTAGGCGCGATCACCAAATGTAGCGTAACGCGCTTTAACGGCGACGAGCGTTACGATGGCATCCTGTGTCGCCCAGCGGGATACTGCCCACCCAGATCCCCCGGCAGAACAGCCGGAGCATAGTAACAAGCATAGCCGGCGAGGCGATTGACCTGCTCTCGTTGGGACTCGCAGCATCGTTGCATCACAGAAAGGTTGTTCCCAGTGGCCAAGAAGCTAAAGAAACCCGAAGCGGCAGAGGCGATGTATGAGTTCTATCGCCAGAACGAGCAGCGATTGAGTTCGACCATAGCCAGCAAGCGCGATTTGATCATTAAGCTCTTGATGGAAGGCGTTACCGCCGAAGACGCCTTCGCGCAAGCCAGCCGAGCCGCGACCGAGCAGAAATAGTTCATCGCGAATAGGCTTGGGATCGATCGATCCGCCAACCTCTATCCGTTGGCGGGTTTGCAGCCGACGGATGAGGTTGGCTGAGGATTGAAACATGTTAGCCGCTATAATCCGCAAGGTAGCGCATCCTGTCGATCCGCCGTTCCCCGGTTTAAGCCTAGGAACCTAGTCGGCGAGCCAACCGTTTCATGCACTAAGCTACTCCTCGGGGTGGCTTTTTGCGTTTCCGGGGCGAGGTTGCGCCCTTGGTTCAGATTATCCTCGAAAGGTGTCCGTGTTATGTTATTGAAATCGAAAGCCCTGATGGGCGGCGCAGTCGTCATGCTGGCGTTGAGCGCATGCAACCCCTCCACCCCCGAGAAAGCGGCGGTTGCAAGCAAACCTACCGTTGCCGCCAAAGTGAACGGCATCGCCATCGGCGAGAGTCGCGTCGAATTGCTGGCCAAGCAAAGCGCGGCGCAAGGGCAATCGATGAACCCCGAGATGCGCAAAGACATTATCGAACATCTATCGCTGCAATTGCTCATTTCTCAAGAAGCCGTCAAGAAAGGCTTGGACAAAAAGCCCGAAATATCGGATCAGATCGATTTGACCCGACAATCCATCCTCGCCAATGCTTTCGTTCAGGATTACTTGAAGAACACCCCGGTCACCGACGATGCGCTCAAAGCCGAGTATGAAAAAATCAAAAGCGAGATGAGCGGCAACGAATACAAGGCGCGCCATATCCTGGTGGCAAAAGAAGCCGACGCTAAGGATATTATCGCCAAGCTGAAAAAGAACCCCAAGTCCTTCGAATCCCTGGCGAGGGAAAAATCCACCGACCCCGGCTCGAAGATCAAAGGCGGCGATTTGGGTTGGTTCGATCCGCACGGCATGGTGCCGGAATTCGGCGCCGCGGTGGCGAAGCTGAGCAAAGGCCGGTTCACCGAAGCGCCGGTCAAATCGCAATTCGGTTTCCACGTCATTATGCTGGAAGACTCGCGCGCAAAATCGATCCCGCCTTTGGATCAAGTCAAACCGGCGTTGCAGCAACAGGTGCAACAGCAGAATTTGAAGAAACTGTTCGACGGCCTGAAGACCAAAGCGAAGATCGAGATCGTCCAGGCGCCGACGCCGGCGGCGAACGCCCCCGCCAAAGAGGAGACGCCCGCCAAATCGGGCAAGTAACTCGCCAACGCAGCCGTCCATATGCGTATCGACAAGTGGCTGTGGGCTGCGCGATTTTTCAAAACGCGCAGCTTGGCCGCACAGGCGATCGGCGGTCATAAGGTCAAGTGCAACGGCGAGACTATCAAGCCGGCGCGCGACCTGAAACTCGGCGACGAACTCGAAATCGTCTCGGGCGAGTCGCGTTACGTTGTTATCGTTCGCCGCTTTGCGGAACAGCGCCGCCCCGCGCCG
>DATETD010000493.1:0-9940 GCA_035283885.1 Rhodocyclaceae bacterium | reverse complement strand
TTCGGAAACGAGGCGGTGCGCGCCAGCCGTTGCGTCAATTCGAGCGAGGCCGCGCCGCGATCTTCGTTGAAAATCAGCAGCGCAGCGCCCTTGACTTCCAAGGTGGCGGCGAACGGGAACACCAGCGTTTGCAAGATCACCGGCATGATCAGCATCATGCGGCCCTGTTTGTTGCCGAGGATGGCTTGCAATTCTTTGACGATCAGGCGCAGCAATCTATGGAGCATGGTTCAATCCAGGGTGCGTTTGGTTTTCTTCGCCGTCAGCACGAGCCAGAATGCGGCGAGCGCGGCGAGCCACACGGCGTTGCTCGACAACAGCATCGGGATGGTTCCCGCTTGAAACAGGGTTTGCAGCGAGTTGGTCAGGTAGCGCGCCGGGATCAGATGCGTCAGCCATTGCAAGGCAGTCGGCATGCTGGAGATTTCAAACACGAACCCCGACAGCATCATCGCGGGCAAAAATCCGGCGACCAGCGCCGCTTGCGCCGCATTGAACTGGTTGCGGAATGCGGTCGATAGAAACAAACCCAGCCCCAGGGCGCTGCCGAGGAACAGGGTCGAAATCGCCATTAGGGCCGGCAGCGAGCCACGGAACGGAACCTCCATGACGAGCACCGCCACCAGCAAACACAGCAGCATCGCTATCATTCCCAGCGCGTAGTACGGGATGATTTTCGACAATAGCAATTCGGCGCGCGTCGCCGGCGTCGCCAGCAAGGCTTCCATCGTGCCGCGCTCCCATTCGCGCGCCACCACCAGCGAGGTCAGCAAGGCGCCGATGATCGTCATCACCACGGCGATCGAACCGGGGACGAGAAAGTTGCGGCTGTTGGCGCTGGGGTTGAACCAGACGCGCATCCGTAGATCGACCACGGGCTGGGTCTGCTCGCCCTTATCCAGCGCCATTTCCTGTTGCCATTTTTCCCAGCTTCCCTGGATATACGCGGCGACGAAGCTGGCGGTGTTCGGTTCCGAACCGTCGGTCAGCACCTGGATCGCCGCCGCGCCCTGGCCTTGCAGCCATTTTGCCGAGAAGTCGCTTTGCACGATCACCACGCCGCGCAGCTCGCCGCGCGCCATTGCGGCTTGCATCTCTTCACGCGAGGCGAGTTTATGCGTTTCGAACGCCGACGAGGCGCGCAAGGTCTGCTCCAGCCGCCGCGCCGCCGGCCCGGTATCGTCGATCAACAGTCCCAGCCGCACATGATCGGCGTCGAGATTGATCGCATAACCGAATATAAATAACATAATCACCGGCAGAATGAAGGCGATCAAAATGCTGCTCGGATCGCGCACGATCTGATACGACTCCTTGCGGCATAAGGCCCATAGACGACGACTGGAAAGCAGGCTCATCGGTCGGCCTCCAAGATCAGCGCGATAAACGCGTCTTCCATGGTCGGGTTCGGGCGTTCGGGCGTGGCGACGCGCTGCTTCAAGTCGTCGGGCGCGCCGAGCGCGATCAGCTTGCCGCGATACACCAGGCCGATGCGGTCGCAATATTCGGCCTCGTCCATAAAGTGCGTGGTCACCATCACGGTGACGCCCTTGTCGGCCAGGCCGTTGATATGCGTCCAAAATTCGCGCCGCGTTACCGGGTCGACGCCCGAGGTCGGTTCGTCGAGGAACAGCAACTGCGGTTAGTGCATCACCGCGCAGGCCAGCGCCAAGCGTTGTTTGAAGCCCAGGGGCAAGTCGTCGGTCAATGTATCGAGCATAGGTTGCAAGGCGAAGGCTGCGACCATCTGCGCGATTTTCCGTTGCTGCGCCGCGCCCGCCAATCCATACACGCCCGAGAAGAACGCCAGGTTTTGCCGCACGCTCAACTGCTTGTACAAAGAGAATTTCTGCGCCATATAGCCTAGCCGTTGGCGCGCCTGCGACGGGCTGGACTTAAGATCGATCCCCATGACGAGCGCCTGACCCGAGCTCGGCTTGAGCAAGCCGCACTTCATCTTGAAGGTGGTCGACTTACCCGCGCCGTTCGGCCCGAGCAGGCCGAAAATTTCGCCGCGCGCCACGGTAAAGCTCACATTGTCGGTGGCGGTGAAATCGCCGAAACGTTTGGTCAGACTGCGCGCTTCGATCACTGCCGCCGGATCGACGCCGGGCGCCAACACCACCTGCGGCATCACCGCCGCGAGCACCGAATCGCCGCCCGGTCCGCCGCCGAGTAGGCTGATAAATGCATCTTCGAGCCGCGGCGCCGTTTCGACCAATGCGGCCTGCGGTCCGGCGTCTATGCTTGCCAGATCGGGACGCCGGCGGGCGTCTTGCAACACCAGCCGCACATTGTTGCCCTGAATCACGCCGTCGATCACTTCTGGCGCATGCAAAGCGCGTTGCAACGCCGCGCGTCGCTGACCTTGGATATTCGTCAGCAGCAGGCAACGCCCCTGCATTTGCGCCATCAAGGTTTGCGGCGCGCCGCTGGCCTTAAGCTGGCCATGGCTCATCAACAGCACCTCGTCGCATAGTTCCGCTTCGTCGAGATAAGCGGTGCTCCAAACGACCGTCATGCCGCCTTGCGCCAGTTCGCGCACCATCTTCCATAGTTCGCGCCGCGAGATCGGATCGACGCCGACGCCGGGTTCGTCGAGCAACAGGATTTTCGGCGCGCCGAGCAGGGTGCAGGCCAGCCCCAATTTCTGCTTCATGCCGCCGGACAGCTTACCGGCATAACGGTTGGTGAATCGCGCTAGATCGGTAAACGCCAGCAGTTGCGCGAAACTGCGCGTGCGCGCTACGCCCGTCACATTGCGCAGATCTGCGTACAACTGCAAATTCTCCAGCACCGTCAGATCTTCGTATAAGCCGAATTTCTGCGGCATATAGCCGATGGTTTCGTGCAGCGCGCTGCTCTGTGTCGTCGGGTCGAGTCCGCCGACGCGCACTTCGCCCGCCGTCGGCTTGAGCAAACCGGCCATCATGCGCAGCAAGGTCGTCTTGCCCGCGCCGTCCGGCCCGACCAGCCCGGTAATGCTGCCGACGGCAATCGCGGCGTCGATGCGGTCGACCGCAGCGAGCTGGGCGTCGCCGAAGCGTTTCAGCAAGCCGCGCGCCATAATCGCGGGCATCGTCGTCAATTCGCCAAGCTCACGGTAACCGGCATGCCTTGGCGCAATTGCGCGTCCGCGTCGTCGACGACGATGCGCAGGCGATAGACCAAAGAGGTGCGCAGATCGGTGGTTTCGACCGATTTCGGCGTGAATTCCGCGCTCGGCGAGACGAAGCCCACCACCCCATGGTAGGGTTTGTCCGGACGGGTATCGGTCTGCAACCGCACCTTGACGCCGCTGGCGAAGCGCCCCAACTGCGGCTCGTCGACATAGGCGCGCACCCACACCGGCGCGGTCAAGGACAGGCTGAACGCCGGCGAGCCGGGCTGCGCCATGCTGCCTTTTTCGATCGCACGCGTAACGATGACGCCATCGCTAGGCGCGGTCAGCGTCGCGTCGCGCAAGGCCAGCTTGGCCGCGTCGAGATTGGCGCGCGCATTGCGCAGTTGCGCATCGGATTCGGCGATTTCCTCCTTGCGAAAGCCGTTTGTCATCAAGCGCGTTTGTTCCTCGGCGGACTTGGCCTGCGCCGCCGCCTGATCGCGTAACGATTGCGCCGCATCCAGCGCGCGCTGCGAGGCTGCGCCTTCGCCGATCAATTCCTTTTGCCGCGCGTACTGGCGTTCGGCCTCGGTCAGCGCGGCGTGCGCCGCCTGCAACTTGGCCTTGGCTTGCTCGATATCTTCTCGACGATAGCCCCGATGCAACAAGGCGTTGCGCGCCGTCAGCGCCGCAAAGCCGGCTTCGGCGCTATGCAAAGCGTTTTGCAACGGCTCGGGATCGAGCTTGGCCAACACTTGCCCCGCATGCACGCTCGCGCCTTCGTCCACGAGCACCTCGCTCACCCGTCCGCCGATGCGGAATGCAAGACTCGTCTGGCGGATATCGACATTGCCATACAAGATCGCAACGGCGGCGGTCGGCGCATGCGCGGAGAAGTAATATTTCCCTGCGCCGACCGCCAACACGATGGCGGCGGCGATAATGACGCCCGCAATGGATTTCCTGCTCATGATGCTCCTTTCGATTTTCCGATTCCTTTGAGCGCCCACTCGAGCCGACGGCGCGCCGCCTGCGGATCGGCCATTAAATTCAGCAAACTTTCCGCCTCGCGCGGCAACCAATCGAGATGGCGCAGCAAGCCGCCCGCCAATCCCAACGGCAAACCGGCGGCGGCCATCATAAACATCGTCAACTGCAACGGCGGCGCGTCGATCAAATCGCCTTCGGCTTGCGCCTGTGCCACCAACTCCAGCAACAGCTTGGGATGACGTTGCGGCATGGTCAGCAAAAACGCCCGCACCGTCTGCTCGCCGGCCAGCGCATCGGCAAACAAATGGCTGACGACGCTGGAGTTTTCGGCAATCAGATCGAATAAATCGAACAAGGTCGCCTGCAAACGCTGCAACGCGGAACGCCCCGTCTCGCCCGCTGCCGCGAGCTTAAGCCGCTCGAACAGCGGCGCATACCAAAGCTCCACCAATTCCTCCACGAACCGCTCCCGATTGCCGAAGTGATAGACGAAACTCCCCAGATTGACCTGCGCCATCCGCGCCGCCTCGCGCACGACCAAACCGCGAACCCCTTTCTCGGCGACGATTTTCAGCCCGTGCTCTAGTAGAGCTTGGCGCGCGCCGGGTGCTGCATTGGTCGCTTTTGAACTGGCCGCCATCTTATACGCCTGTATAAATCATGTCAAGCGCGCTGGTAGGGAATTGCGGCGGCGGCGCGAATCGCGGCGCGACGGGTGAGAAATGCATCGAGTCGTCTCCTGGTGCGTCGGCGGACTTGCCGACTGCGCTTATCATACGGTTGCTTTGGGGCGCAGACGAGGCTGGGGCGAAAAAATGGTGGGGAGATGGCGGCGCTGTCGGACGGGTAAGCTGCGAGCATCCGTCCCGCCAGCGCCGACTTTCAATGCGCCGACTTCATAGCCGAGCATCCATAAACCGCCAACGCTCGGCTTTGTTACAATCGCGCCATGAAACATCGCATCGACCCCAAAATCGATTGCGTCTTCAAGGCCTTGCTGGGTTCCTTGGAGAATCGCAATCTGCTGGCGCATTTTCTCAACGCGATCCTCGCGAACGACCTGCGCGCGCCGATTGCGCGGGTCGATATTCTGAATCCGTACAACGACAAGGAATTTCTCGACGATAAACTCAGCATCGTCGATGTTAAAGCCAGCGATGCCGAAGGGCATATTTACCAGGTTGAAATTCAGTTGCTCGGCTACGCGCATCTACCCGCGCGCATGGTCTATGCTTGGGCCGATATTTACAGTCAGCAATTGCAAAGCGGCGACGATTATCGGCTGCTCAAGCCCACCTACGCGATCTGGCTGCTCGCCGAGAACTTGATCGCCACCGACGACGATTATCTTCACGCCTACCAAATGCGCGACGCCCAAGGCCGCTCTTTAATCGATCACGGCGGCATCTGGTTGCTTGAATTGGATAAATTCGGCGTCTCGACGGTCGAAAACGAACAGCAGCGCTGGCTGCAATTCTTCAAAGCCGGCGAGCAACTCGACGATGCCGCCCTACCCGATTGGATGAGCACCCCCGAAATGAGGCAAGCCATGACGACCTTACGCCAGTTCTCCGAAAAAGAGCGCGATTACCACGAATACCAATCCCGTCAGAATTATCTGCGTCAGCAACGCACGATACAGTGGGAGATGGAGGAAGAGCGCAAGCAAAAGCTGCAAGCGCTATTGCGCGAACAGGCGGCGCTAAAGGAAAAGGAGTTGGCGGAGCAGCGCGAACAGGCCGCCATACGAGAGAAGCAGGTTGCGATGCAGGATAGGCAAACTGCGATGCAGGCAAAAGACGCCGCGTTAGCCGAAATTGCACGACTTAAAGCGCTGCTTAACGCCAAGTAATCGGTTCGACATCAATCGACAGTTCAAGCGCGCTGCATGTTGCCCCCGCCTGGCTGCGCGGCGGAAAATTCATCGCTGGCATTGCGGACAATATCCCGTCGAGCGTTGCCCTTGTTGCAACTTCAACACCGACGTTCCGCAGAGGCGGCACGGCAGTCCTTGGCGGCCATAGACGAAGTACTGTTGCTGGAATTCGCCCGGCGCGCCGTCGGTATGGATGAAGTCGCGCAGACTGCTGCCGCCCGCGTCGATGGCGGCATGCAATGTCGTTTGGATCGATTCGACCAAGCGTTGCAATTCGGCGCGATTCAGGCTCGCGGCGACGCGACGCGGGTCGATGCCGGCGCGAAACAGGCTTTCGGCAGCGTAGATATTGCCGATGCCGACGATCAGTCGGTTGTTCATCAAGGTCGGCTTGATCGCGGTGCGGCGCTGCGCCAAGGTCTGTTGCAACCAGGCGGCGTCGAATGGCGCGCTCAACGGCTCTACGCCCAAGGACGCCAGCAAGGGATGGCGCAACGGATCGCCTTCGATCCAGAGCACGGCGCCGAAGCGGCGCGGGTCGTGCAGTCGCAGCAGCGGCGCGATGCTGCCGGGAATATCGAAGCTCAGATCGAGATGGTCGTGTTTTTGCGGCGGATGCTGGGCCGGGAGCAGGCGCAGCGTACCCGACATGCCGAGATGGATCAATAGATGGCCGGGGTCGAAGTTCAGCAGCAGATATTTGCCGCGACGGGTAATGTCCGCAAGTCGTCGGTGTTCGAGCATGCGGCCCAAATCGGCGGGCAGCGGGTAGCGCAAGGCCGGAACGCGTGCGACGACGCGCGTCAGGCGATGGCCGACGAGCGCGGGGGCGATGCTGCGGCGGGTAACTTCGACTTCGGGAAGTTCGGGCATAACGGGGTGAATCCGCTTAGAATAAGGGCGGCGAGTTGGATTATCCGGCTCACTGTATCATGGCCGACACGATAGGTGCGATAGGCGCGCTGGATGCGCTGCCTACCGACCTCCGTCCCACGACCCACGATAATCGCGCAATATTCATGACATCTATGTTTGTTTCAATCCTCAGCCGACCTCATCTGCCGACTGCAAACCCGCCGACAGATAGAGGTCAGCAGATTAGCCACTCCCTGAAGGAAGTGGCTACATTGTGCCACGAGCGCCTCGTGGAATCCAAACGAATCCCCCTGAAGGGGGAGGTTTCAGATCGGAGTTAGTTTCTGATGAACTCATTGATTCGCCCCCTGATTTTTGCGGCGCTGTGCGCACATTCCGCGCATTCCGCTGTTTTCGCCCAAACAGCCGAGGCGCAGCATCCGCCGCAGCCTATCGCGCCGACCAGTCCGCCGACGGCGGCCAAACCCGAGAGTTCGCTGCCGCTGCAGGAGTTGACCGGGCAGATTCTGTATCAGTTTCTGCTGGCCGAGTTGGCGGCGCAGCGCGGACAGTTCGCTTTGGCGACCGGGGCATATGTCGATTTGGCGAAGACGACGCGCGATCCGCGCATCGCGCGTCGCTCGGCCGAGATCGCGTTTCATGCGAAAAATCTCGACGTCGCCTTGGATAGCGCGCGTCTATGGCTGATGCTGGAACCGGCGTCGGCGCAGGCGAAGCAGATGATGTCGACACTGTTGTTGGCGACGGGCCGCGTCGACGAATTGGCGATCAATATCGGTCAGGAGTTGAAACTCGAAGGGGTGCAGGTCGGCGAAGCCTTGATTCAGCTGCACCGGGCGTTTGCGCGCTATCCCGACAAGGAGGTGTTGCGGCGGTTGTTGGAGCAAGTGACCCAGGCGTATCTCGATCTGCCCGAGTCGCATTTCGTGCGGGCTCAGGCGGCGCTCGCCGTGCGCGACAACGAGCGGGCGCTCAAGTCGATCGAGCAGGCGCTGAATTTGCGTCCGGAATGGGAGTACGCCGCCTTGGTCAAAGCGGACATGCTGACGCGCGGCCCGGCGCAACTGGACTATCTGAAATCGTATCTCGATCGACGTCCGCAAGCCCTGGATGTGCGTATGGCCTATGCCCGAGTGTTGGTGGGCGAAAAGCGGCACGAAGAAGCGCGTAAGGAGTTCTTCAAAGTGCTCGACGGCAAGCCCGATAATGCGGATGCCGTATATGCAATAGGTATTCTTTCGCTGCAATTGAACGATGCCGCCGAATCGGAGAAGCAACTCAAGCGCTTCGTGTCCCTGGGGCGCGGCGAACTCGATGTGGCGCGCTATTACCTGGGGCAGATTGCCGATCAATCGGGACGCGCCGACGAAGCCTTGCGCTGGTATGGCGAGGTCGCTACGGGCGAGCATGCGCTGCCGGCCAAGATTCGTGCGGCGCGCGTACTGTTGGGTCAAGGCAAGCCCGAAGAGGCGCGCGAACGCTTGATCGAAGCGCGCCGCCAAGATCCCAAAGACGTGCGCCTGCTGTTGGCGGAGGCGCAGTTATTGCGCGATCTGCGGCGTCACGAAGAGGCGTTCGTGCTGTTGAGCAAAGCGCTGGCGGAGCAGGGCGCGAGCGCCGCGAACGTCGATAGCGCCGACGTAATTTACGAATTGGCGCTAACCGCCGAAAAGCTCGGGCGCTTCGAGATCATGGAAAGCCACTTGCGCCGTCTGATTGCGCTCAAGCCGGATTCGGCGCAGGCCTACAACGCGCTGGGCTATTCGCTAGCGGATCGCAATATTCGTTTGACCGAGGCGGGCGAACTGCTCGATAAAGCCTTGTCGCTGGCGCCCGAGGATCCGTTTATTCTGGATAGCAAGGCGTGGCTGCTGTTTCGCCAAGGGAATGCGCTGGGCGCGCTCGAAATGATGCGCAAGGCGATGGCGCACCGCCCCGACCCCGAAATCGCGGCGCATATCGGCGAGGTGCTGTGGACCTTGGGCCGAGAGAACGAAGCGCTGGCGGTATGGAGCGAGGCGCTCAAGGCCTACCCCAAAAACGAGGCGCTGATAACGGCGATCCAGCGTTTCAAGCCCTAAGCCCTGACGCGGCATGCGGCGGTTTTTACGCTGGTTGCGTATCCTTTCGTGCTGTAGCCTGGCGTGTGGCGCGAGCGCGTGCGCTCAACTGAAGTGGCTCGCGACGCCGTTTTCCGCCGAATCGCCCCAGAGCGCTGTAGTCCTAGGGCCGCCCGTGGAGCGATTTATCGCCGGCGGACGCCTCGCCTTGCGCCAAGGCGAACGGCGCGACCATGTGCGTTTCGAATGGCGCCATACGCCGCACGGCGATAACGTGCTGTTGATGACGCCGCTCGGTTCGGGCCTGGCCGAATTGACGCGCGACGCGCACGGCGCCTCCTTGATCCAGCCGAATCGCCCGACGGTATCGGCCTCAAGTTTGTCGGAACTGACGCAGCAGGCGCTCGGCATGTCCTTGCCGCTGGAGTCCTTGAGCGACTGGATGCGCGGCGCATCGAACCGCTTGACGGCGGAAATCGACGGCTGGCGCGTCGAAGTCACGCAAACGCAAAGTCTGGCGATAGCGGCGCAACCGCATCGACTGGTGCGGATATTGCAGGCGCAGCAGGCGGAGATGGAATTGAAATTGGTGGTCGATGAGTGGACGTTCGACGAATCGCCGACCGATGCGGAGCCTTGATCTCAACCTACTGCCCGTCGCCGGATTTCGTTACACTGCATCGTAACGAAGGAAACCCGCTTGGGCTGAGCTTCGTCAAGTCCAACATGCGGCCTACCATAAGGAGCCAACCATGCAAATCGCCAACCCTATCTATGACGTAGTGTTCAAATACCTGTTCGAAGACACCCAGGTGGCGAAACTGATGCTCTCGACGCTATTGGGCGAAGAGGTGACGGAGCTGACGTTCAAACCGCAAGAGCACGCCACGAAAGTTGGCCTGGAAAAAAACCTGACGGTGTATTGCATCGATTTCGCCGCCACGATCAAAAACGACCGCGGCGAATATCGGCAGGCGCTGATTGAAATCCATAAAGCGAAATTCGACACCGACATCATGCGCTTCCGGCGCTATC
>DATETD010000492.1:0-6534 GCA_035283885.1 Rhodocyclaceae bacterium | reverse complement strand
GTTTCAGCCCGGTTTTTGGGTAGGAGTAATGCATCGAAATCCTCGGTGAATAGAATGGACGAGTGGGATTTCGACAGGACGCACGTCATGACGCACGGCTTGCCGTAGCAACGGCAAGCGAGCGGCAAGACATGAAAAGGGAAGCAGCGTCCCGCCGGATCAGGCGAGAGGCGCTTTAGGCGGACGTTCGAGGCGGGGCAAGATCGCCGATAGCGGCGACGCCGTTGGGTGCTGCGGCGCAGGGCTGCATCCGCTCAACAACGGCACGAGGAAATCGCCGGCGAGCAGCGAGGCGAACGATGGGTGGACGTGGTAATGCCCATGGGCTTGTCCATTATTTTTGTCGCTGTCGTGGCGCTCGGTCGTCGGAATATCGTGGGTATGGCTGTGATGCCCCCAGTGATCCGCATGCGCGTCTTTATCGCGACTGAGATCGCTTGTGCTACGTTCCAGCGTATCGCAGATTTCGACATCGACGGCATACGCGGCGTTCGAGACGATGAAGACGGCGAGAAGGAGGGCGAGCAGGAGGCGCATAGCGGCGCAGTCTATCACCTGAATCCGCCGTCTCGTCTGCGCCGCCGACTTTTCATCCGATCCGATGTTATGGCGCTCGGCGCCTTGGGTGGATGTCGCATGCAAGCGCATTTCCTGACGCGTCGCTTCGCTTTGGTGCGTCGTCGACCGATCCGTCGCCGACCGCACCGATCGTGTGCGGATTATGTCGGCGCAAGCGCACGAAGCCGCGAATTGCGCCATTCTGTGACGTAGCGACGCACTGTTATTGTGCGAAGTCGTCGATTGCGGTGCGTCGCTTTGGTTCGCGACAGCGGCTTGTCAGCCGTCCCGTCAGCGCCGAGTTTCGATTAAGGTCTTGTATCGACAACGATTTTCTCGATTCTCCGGGTAGTGGCACGAGCATTGCTTTAGCTCGACGACGCATCGATATCGCGGCTTCCTATCGAAATCCATATATCTGCGCGAATCTGCGAAATCTGCGGATAAATAGAGGAATTTAGATTCATACAAGGAGACACACGATGGACAAGAAGTCGTTTTTGCAGTCTGGTCACCCCCCGACCTTGCTGGCTGCCTTTCTTTATTTCGATCTGGCTTTTATGGTTTGGGTGCTGTTGGGGCCGTTGGGGGTGCAGATTGCTCAGGATCTCGGGCTGACGCATGCCCAGCGAGGATTGATGGTGGCCACGCCCGTGTTGGCCGGCGCGTTTCTGCGCTTCGTCATGGGCATTTTGGTCGATCATCTGAAACCTAAAATGACCGGGGCGATCGGTCAAATCGTCGTCATGGCCGCGCTGTTCGTCGCCTGGCATTTCGGCATTCATAGTTACGAGCAGACGCTGGTGCTGGGTTTCTTCCTCGGCGTGGCCGGTGCGGCGTTTGCCGTGGCCTTGCCGTTGGCTTCGCGCTGGTATCCGCCCGAGCATCAAGGCAAGGCGCTCGGCATTGCGGGTGCAGGCAACTCCGGCACCGCCTTGGCGGCGTTGTTTGCGCCCAGTCTGGCGGCGGCCTTCGGTTGGGGCAATGTTTTCGGGCTGGTGCTGATCCCGTTGGCGATCGTTTTCGTGATGTATTTGGTTCTGGCCAAGGATGCGCCGGATTGTCCGCCGCCCAAGCGTTTGGCCGAGTACCTCGGCGTGCTTAAGGATAAGGATGCATGGTGGTTTATGTTCTTCTACTCGGTGACCTTCGGCGGCTTTGTCGGTCTGGCCTCGGCATTGACGATTTACTTCAACACTCAGTATGGTCTCGACGCCAAAACCGCCGGCTTCTTTACCGCCGCGTGCGTGTTTGCCGGGTCCTTGGTGAGGCCCGTAGGCGGCGGCGTCGCCGACCGCATCGGCGGGATTCGCACGCTGTCGACGATGTATGTGTTCGCCGCGATTTCTCTCGCGCTGGTCAGTTTCGACCTGCCGCAGGCGTGGATGGCGCTGACGGTGTTCGTGTTGGCGATGCTGGCGCTGGGCCTGGGCAACGGCGCGGTATTTCAATTGGTGCCGCAGCGTTTTCGTAAGGAAATCGGCGTGATGACCGGGCTGGTCGGCATGGCCGGCGGCGTCGGCGGCTTTTATCTGGCCTCGTCGCTCGGCTATTCCAAGCAGATCACCGGCAGCTATCAAGTCGGCTTTTTGATCTTCGCCGGACTCGCGGTTGTCGCCTTGATTGGGCTCACCGCCGTCAAGACCCGGTGGCGCACCACCTGGGGCGCGGCCTCGATGACCTCGGCGCGCATCTAAGCAGCATGTCCGGACTGCGCATCGAGATCGGCCACTCCAGCCTCGAAGGGCGACGGCAGCGCAACGAGGATTACGTCGGCGCCTGCACTCCGGAAGGAGGCGAGTTGGAGAGTAAGGGCATCGTACTCGTGGTGGCCGACGGCGTCGGCGGTCACGCCCGAGGCCGCGAGGCCGCCGAGATGTCGGTGCGCAATTTGCTCAACGATTACTATGCGACGCCCGACACCTGGGGCGTCGCCAAATCGCTGGATACGGTGTTGGGCGCGATCAATCGCTGGTTGCTCGCCTATGCCCACAAGGCGCGCGAATACGCCGGCATGGCGACCACGCTGTCGGCGGTAGTGTTGCGCGGCAGTCGTTACCATCTCGCCCATGTCGGCGATTCGCGCATCTACTTGCTGCGCGGCGGCGTCTTGTCGCAACTGACCGAAGATCACACCTGGGAGCATCCCGAATTCGCCAATGTGCTGCGCCGGGCGATCGGTCTAGACGCGCATCTGACCATCGATCATGCGGATGGCGAATCGATGCAGGGCGATCGTTTCGTCTTGTTGACCGATGGGGTATGGGGCACGCTGGGCGAGGCCGGCGTGCTGGAGTTGCTGGCGCGCCATCCCGGCGCCGAAGCCGCCGCCGACGCTTTGGCGCTGGAAGCGATACGGCGCGGCTCCGTCGACAATTGCAGCGCCTTAGTGGCCGACGTTCTGGCCGTACCGCAGGGCGATTTGCGCGATATGCTCAGTCAGGCGCAAAGTCTGCCTTTACTGCCGCGTTTGAAACCCGGACAGCGCATCGACGGCTTGGAAGTGATCGAGGTGCTGCACGAGTCGCGCCTGACGCTGTTGTACCGCGTCCGTTTGGGCAACGAGTCCTTGGTGCTGAAGACCCTGCGACCCGAGATCGACGATGCCGAATCGATCGCCGCGCTGGGCCATGAGGAATGGTTGGCGCGTCGCGTCGTTGCGCCGTGTTTTCCGCAGGTGGTCGGCCATCCGGCGCGTGCGCATCTGTACTATCTAATGACATGGCACGAAGGCGAGTCGCTCAAAATGCGCCTGGCGCGCGGCCATCGCTTCGGCGCCGACGAGGTGGCGCAGCTCGGTCTACGACTGCTCAAAGCGATCGGTGCGTTGCATCGCCTCGGCATTGTCCATCGCGATATCAAGCCGGACAATCTGCAACTCGGCCCCAAAGGCCAACTCACCGTGCTCGACCTCGGCGTCGCCGCCAGCGATGGCGTTCGCTTGCGCGAAATCAACAATCCCGGCACGCCGTCGTATATGGCGCCCGAGTTGTTCGCCGGCGAGGCGGCCAACGAGAGTAGCGATCTTTATGCCTGCGGCGTCACTCTGTACGAATTGCTCACGCGAAAGTATCCCTACGGCGAGATCGAGCCGTTCCAGACGCCGCGCTTTTCCCAGCCCGTGCCGCCGACTCGCTATCGGGTCGATACGCCCGCATGGCTGGAAGCGGTGTTGCTCAAGGCGTGTGCGCGTGCGCCGCAGGATCGCTTCGAAACCGCCGAGGAATTCGTGCTGGCATTGGAGCGCGGCGCTCATCGGCCGCTGGCCTCGCCACGACGCATCCCCTTGGCGGCGCGGCGTCCGCTGCTGCTGCTGAAAATTCTGTTGATCATGTCGCTGCTATGCAATATGGTCTTGCTGTATCGCTTGTCCGGCCCGCCCGAGCCGGCGGCGGGCTGTATTCGGCAGAAATAAATCGCAAGCGCGGCGGCGTGTGCGTTCGCACGCCGGGCGATGCATGGATGTTGTGCATGCGCAGCCGTCCCGGTGCATCGCATTGGGGCGCAGCCAGGGCGCGCTAGCCGTCCCGCCAGCGCCGACTTTTCAAAAAATCCTTTCCGATAAGCCACTTAGCTAGGTTTTCAAAGAGTGGCACAGCGATTGCTAATACCGTTGTATGGCGCTGCATTCCGATGGTGCAGTGGCTAACCGGCAGCGCCGGAACGATAAACGTATTTTCGCGAATGGAGACCGAAATGAATGACGCCAAGAAAATTGCCACCGAAGCCAGCGATGACGCAACGAGCTTAACGACCCGCCGGGATTTTATCCGTCATGGCGTGCAACTGAGCAGCGCCGCCGCTTTGATGGGCTTGGTTCCTCCCCTGGTGCGCTCCGCCGCCTGGGCTGCCGGTTCCGATGCGCCCGAGAAGAAAGAGGTGCGCATCGGCTTTATCCCGCTGACCGATTGCTCCTCGGTGGTGATGGCGGCGGTGAATAAATTCGACGAAAAATACGGCATCAAGATCATCCCCAGCAAGGAAGCCTCGTGGGCCGGGGTGCGCGACAAGTTGGTGAATGGCGAACTCGATGCGGCGCATGTGCTGTATGGCTTGGTGTATGGCGTACATCTGGGCATCGGCGGACCGAAGAAGGATATGGCGGCGCTGATGACGCTTAACAATAACGGTCAGGCGATCACCTTATCCAAGCAGTTGAAAGATAAGGGGGTAACCGACGGTGCGACGCTAGCCAAACTGGTGGCGAAGAAAGAGCGCGAATATACCTTTGCGCATACCTTTCCCACCGGCACCCATGCGATGTGGTTGTACTATTGGTTAGCCTCGCAAGGAATCGATCCGATGCGCGACGTTAAAACCATCACCGTGCCGCCGCCGCAAATGGTGGCGAATATGCGCGTCGGCAGCATGGACGGCTACTGCGTCGGCGAGCCGTGGAACAACCGCGCGATTGTCGATAACGTCGGCTTTACTGCGGTCACCTCGCAGGATATCTGGCCCGAGCATCCCGAGAAAGTACTCGGCACGACCGCCGATTTCGTCGCCAAAAATCCGAACACCGCCCGCGCGATGACCGCGGCGATTATCGAGGCCGGGCGTTGGATCGACGCTTCGCTCGCCAATAAACAAAAGACCGCCGAAGTCGTGGCGAGCAAGTCGTATATCAATACCGATGCCGAAGTGATTGTCGCACGTATGCTTGGACGTTACTCGAACGGTTTGGGCAAGACCTGGGACGACAAGCGCGCGATGAAATTCTTCAACGACGGACTGGTGCCGTTCCCGTGGCTGTCGGACGCGATGTGGTTCATGACGCAGCATAAACGCTGGGGCTTGCTGAAGCAAGATCCCGATTATCTGGCGATCGCCAAACAGGTCAATCGGCTGGATATCTATCGCCAAGCCGCCACGGCCGCTGGCGTCGCGATTCCCAAAAGCGACATGCGCAGCAGCACCTTGATCGACGGTTCGGTGTGGGACGGCAAAGATCCGAAGAAATACGCCGCATCGTTCAAGATCAAGGCGTGATCGCCGATAGCGCGAGCGGATAACGACAGGAGAACATTATGAGTGCAGTGGTTGCAATGGAAACAGCGAGAACGGCGGAGACGGCAACATCGGCGTCCGTATCCGTCCCGTCGGCGCCGACTTTGGCGGACGAGGCCGTGCGCCAACGCGGCTTGAAGCTGCGCGAGATCGCCCGGCATGTGATTCCGCCGGTGTTCGGCGTCGCCTTGCTGGTCGGCATCTGGGCCTTGGTGGCGATGAACAACAGCGCGATTCCGGGGCCGGGAAAAACCTGGGAGGCGGCGGTGAGGCTGTTCGCCGACCCGTTTTACCGCAATGGCCCCAACGATCAGGGCATCGGCTGGAACGTGCTCTCGTCTTTGCAGCGCGTCGGCGTCGGCTTCGGCTTCGCGGCGCTGGTCGGCATTCCGATGGGCTTTCTACTCGGGCGCTTCGTGTTTATGCAGCGTATGTTCGAACCGATCATCAGCCTATTGCGCCCGGTTTCGCCCCTGGCCTGGCTGCCGATCGGTCTGCTGGTGTTCAAGCGCGCCGATCCGGCGGCGACCTGGACGATTTTCATCTGCTCGATCTGGCCGATGATACTCAACACCGCGCAAGGGGTGCAGCGCGTGCCGCAAGACTATCTCAACGTCGCGCGCGTGCTCGCGCTGTCGGAAGTCAAAGTGATTACGCGCATCCTGTTCCCGGCGGTGCTGCCGTATATGCTGACGGGTATACGGCTGTCGATCGGCACCGCGTGGCTGGTGATCGTCGCCGCCGAAATGCTGACCGGCGGCGTCGGCATCGGCTTCTGGGTGTGGGACGAGTGGAACAACCTCAAGGTCGAGCATATCGTCATCGCGATCTTCGTGATCGGCATGGTGGGCTTGCTGCTCGAACAGATGCTGCTGTTGTTGGCGAAAAGATTCACCTACGAATCGCGTTAATGCATAAGGAATGAAATCGTGAAAACTATCGTGAAAGTCGAAAACGTCGGACAAAGTT
>DATETD010000491.1:0-4403 GCA_035283885.1 Rhodocyclaceae bacterium | reverse complement strand
GATCACATACAAACCGCCGTCGGCCAAATAAGGGAACAAGGTCGCCAAGGCGATCTGCTGATGATGCGAAGCGTGGCTGCCGTCGTCGATAATCAGGTCGAAGCGTCCGCCCGCGTTTTCGGCGAAGCGGCGCAGGTCGGCGCGCTCGCCTTGGTCGCCTTGCGCGATCATGATGCGCTCGCTGGCGAAATGGCGAAAATCGACACGATCGAAACCGAACAGCCGCGCCGCCGGCAGATACTCGGCCCACATATGCAGGCTGGAGCATTCCTTGTTGGCGACCGCTGCCGGTTCGGCGGTCTGCACATGATCGAGCACCAAGCCGATTTCGGCAATGCGCAAGGGCGCATGGCGCACGGGTTCGAGCATCGCTTGATAGATGCGCGTATAGCCATGCGCGAAGCTGTACGAGCTTCCTTTATCGCTGCGATAGCGATGCGCAAGAAGCGTCAGTTCGTCATGGGGCTGGAGTTCGGCGGTCATTGGCGGCGTCTCAAGCGAATTGCGTAACATGGGCGGCGGAGCTATTATGCCGACGCCGTTTGCTATCGTTTTCGTTCGGGTTGTCGATCGACTCGGCTACGCAGGCGGCGAGGCTATCCTCAAAAGTCGGCGCTGGCGGGACGGCGCTTTGTCCGGTCGGACTTTCCAAGTTTTTCTTGCCGGCGTCGGTGGGGTTCACTCGCTGTCTTCCTTTTGTTTGCCGAACAACAACGCCTTACGCCGCGCCACCTGTTCGCGCGTGCCAAGTTGGCGAGTCGCCGCCTCACTGAGGTAGAACAGGCGAGCCTCCGGCATTTTCAGCGGCAGCACCTCGACCACATGCGTCCAACTCAATTGTGTCGCCAGTGGCGACACAATCTCGAAGTCCGGGAACTGTTCGGCAAACTGCATCATACGGCGCAGGTTGCGGACCTCGAAGCTACGCCCATAGCCGGCGAGCAATTGTATCGCCATCGCCTTCCTCCATCCGCTCGCTTCTCCTGCCTAGGGCCGATATCGCCGATTTAGGCGAACGACATACAAACTTCGAGCGTGATTCGACAGTATTGTCATTGGCGCTGCCCTTGGGTCGATAGAGTTTTCTCATTTTCATCCTGTTTCCGTCGCGGCGCCGGAGTTCGGCGGCCACCGGAGTAGCTTCCCAAGAGCATTAAGTAACGGTGCGGCGGAAATCGCTTCGAGTAACTGAATGTAGAGTGTATCAGGCGCGGGACGTTCGAGTTCGGCCAGCAAGCGCGGGCGTAGCGGACGCAATGTCGCGAGCGCCGTCTGTTGCTGTTGCAGTAAAGGCTGCATCGTTGCGGCGGAGAACTCGCTATCCGCATGAAAAATCGCCGAAAAAAATGCGCCGTCGGCGCGAATCGCCTTGCACGACGGATGCGGCGCGCTATTCAGCACCTCGATCGCCGCCGTGTAGTGGCGAAGCGCCGAACTGCGCGTGAGCCACGAGAATTTCAACCACCTTGAGGCGAGCACCTGCTGCGGCGTCGCTTTGGCCTGCGACCAGTTATCGATAAATACGCAGCTGAACAAGCGGCAAGGTAGTTTCATCGCCGTAGCGAAATGCAGCCACGAGCCGCCGGTCGCGGCGATATCGCATATCAGCGCATCGTCCAGCCCGCTATGACGCAGGTAGGCGGCGACCGTCGGCGCGTCGGCGTTTAGCGCCTCGCGCGAGACATAGACATATTCGATCGGCTCGGTCGGGAACAGCGCGGCGAAAATCTCCGCCAAGAAATAACAATCGCGTGCGCTGAACAAAATCTTGCCGACGCCCAAGGCGTCGCGTTCGCGGCGCACGCGCATGGCGCCGAGCGCCAACAGGGGCAGGTTCAACTGCGCCGCCAGTCGCCACAGCGTCGCCGCTTCGCTGTCCGGCGCGAACGGATTGCGCAGACGTTGCGCGCGCATCAGTTGCGCCAGGGTCGGATAACCGTGACTCCAGATCGTCCGTTCGATCGGCGTCGATTGCGCGCCGGCGTAATGCGTGGTCGGCACGCCGTAGCGGCGCGGCGTCTCGATATCCGAATGGAGATTGTCGCCGAGATGATCGACGATAATCCAGTTCGCCGCCAGATGGCCCCAGATCGCGCCGCGCTGCTTACCGACCGCCGCAGCGAAGATATGCACCGGGAGATGCAAACCGACATGCTGCAACACCCGCCGCAGCGTGTCCGCGGATAAATACATATCCGAAACCACTAAATCGCCGGCGCGCACGCGGCTGAGATTTTCGTGTATCGGCACGGCGTTATCGAACTCGGCGTCGAGTTCGGCGGCCATCAGGCGTTGCGCATCGGTCGCCGATATATGATTGCGTGCAATCATGAAATCATAGATATCGCGCAACTCGAACTGCTCGCGGCTTTGCGCCACATGATGCTCGGCGGCTTGACGCAGCGCGCAAAACCCGCGTGCGTCGAGCGTGCGCTCCACCTCCTCGAACAGCGCCGTCGGCGTGACGCAACGCCGCGCGATCAGCGTGTCGAACAGATCGAAGGAATTGACGGTGGTGCGTAGCGGTGCGGGAGGCATGAGGTGGCGTTGATTGAACGAAATTTCAGCGAAAAGTCGGCGCTGGCGAGACGGCTCGTTGCGTTGCGGCGATGGTTGGATATGGCGCGAATCGGCGCATTCATTCGGTCGGCGCTATCGACTTCGGCAGACCCGCCGCCACATCGCGAAACGCCGCCAATGCGGCTTCCAGATGGTCGATGATCTCCTGTTGCAGCACATCGGGCGGCGGCAAGTCGTCGAGATTGTCGAGGCTATCGTCTTTGAGCCAGAATAGATCGAGGCTGGCTTTGTCGCGAGCGATCAATTCGGCATAGCCGTAATACTTGAAGCGCTCGGTTTCTTGGCGTTGGTGGCGGTTTTCGGCGTGGTAGCAGGCGATGAAATCGCGCAGGTCTTCCAGCTTCAATGGTCGCGTCTTGAGCGTGAAATGCCGATTGGTGCGCAGATCGTAGAACCACACGCCCTGAGTATGAATCGCGCCATCTCTGGGCTTGGCGTCGAAAAACACCACGTTCGCCTTGACGCCTTGCGCATAGAAAATGCCGGTAGGCAGTCGCAGGATGGTATGTACGTCGCAGGTTTCCAGCAACTTGCGGCGGATTTTCTCGCCGGCGCCACCCTCGAACAGCACGTTGTCCGGCAACACCACCGCCGCCTTGCCATCCGTCTTGAGCATGCTGACGATATGTTGCAGAAAGTTGAGCTGCTTATTCGATGTGGTTTCCCAGAAGTCCTGGCGCTCGTAGGTCAGCGCATCCCTGTCCTCTTCGCCCTCTTCGTTGGTGATGGTCATGCTGCTCTTTTTGCCGAAAGGCGGATTGGCCAGCACATAGTCGACTTTGCGACGCGGCTCGGCAATCAGCGCGTCGGCGCGCTCCACCGACGGCTCGCCGACGAGTTCGCCGATGTTATGCAGAAACAAATTCATCAGGCATAGACGGCGGGTGTTCGGCACGATCTCGTTGCCGTGAAAGGTTTCGTCGCGCAAAAACTGCTTTTGCTTGCGATCCAGCGTCGGCGGCGGGTAATTCAGCCACTCGGCATGATCTTTGAGCCATTTCCCCGTACCGCTCAACCATTCGTTGGCCGCCAGGAAGAAGCCGCCGGTGCCGCAGGCCGGGTCGGCGATCGACTTCAGCGCTTGCGGACGCATACAGGCCACCATCGCCTGAATCAAGGCGCGCGGCGTGAAATACTGGCCGGCGCCGCTCTTGGTGTCTTCGGCGTTCTTTTGCAACAGCCCTTCGTACAAATCGCCCTTGGTGTCGGCGTCCAGCCCGATCCAGCTTTCCGCATCGATCGTCTGCACCAGACGCGACAGCTTGGCCGGGTCTTGAATCTTGTTCTGCGCCTTGAAAAAGATCGCGCCCAGCATGCCCGGCGCCTGGCCGAGCGCATGCAGGGTAGCCAGATACTGGGCTTCCAGCGGCTCGCCGGTTTTACTGCGCAAACTGTGCCAATCGTAGGCCTTGGGGATATGCGTATCGCGCTTGTAAGGCTCTTGCGCGTACTCGTAAGCCATCTTCAGGAACAGCAGATAGGTGAGTTGCTCCAGGTAATCGCCATAACTTACGCCATCGTCGCGCAGGGTGTGGCAAAAATTCCAGACTTTTTGGACCAGGGAGGATGTGTTCATCGTTGTTGTCCTTTAGGGGTGTTGGTGATGTACGCCTGCCGTGGATCATTGGCTTTCGGATAAGCTCGAAGCAATGAGCCTTCAGCCACCAAAGGATTCAGAATGCGGGTTCTCAAATCTTTTCCATCCCGATCGCGTCGCTTAAGCAGATCGGCCAAGACGCGCAAGCCAAGGTAGCGTCCGGCGCACAAAGTCAGAACCGTTTGTCGCACCAACTCCGGGTTGGCTCTCGACTTTTCGCTGACGG
>DATETD010000490.1:0-4271 GCA_035283885.1 Rhodocyclaceae bacterium | reverse complement strand
AAGTCGATGATTTGTCCGGGTTGCAGCCATTGACCGCTGTAGGTGGCGCTGACCGGTCGCAAGGTGTAGGGAGTGCAAGCGGCGTTGCCGGGGATCGGCGGATCGATCGAGAAGGATGCGCCGGTCGCCGGATCGATGCAGCGCGTATTCATATATTTATAATCGAATCCGGCAACCAAGCGAGAGCTGTATTCGCCTTGTCGTGGAAAGATGTGGTTGTAACGCAGCCCGAGCACTTGGCCTTTGCCGTTGATGGCGAGTCCTGCGCCTAAGTTCGGCGATATGCTCGGGGTGTTGGTGCTGGAGTTGCCGTAAATCAGATCGATGCTGTCGCCGATCGCGTAGATCGGCAGTCGGTAACCGACGCTGAAGATATCGACTTTGACGCCCGAAGGCGCGTCGGGCGTCGTGGTGTACGCCAATGTGAGCACTTGATCCGCATTGAATACGTTCGCATTTTGCCACGAGACGCCGATCCGACTCTTGCCGCTGGCTTTGGCGCCGGTATTGTCCAGAGTAAGGAAGGTCCGGATGGGGTTTTCTTCGGTCACCTGGATTTTGGCGTTGACCTTGTTTTCGTCGTCGCTTACGCCTAGCGTCACTTCCACTTGTTTGGCCGGGTTTTCGTTGCTAAGCTGAATATTCTCGGAAAGTTGCCTCATATTCGGCGCTATGCCTTCTTTAAGAAGTGGCAGACTGGCGCGGATGTTTTCGGTGTCGAAATGTTTGTTGCCGACGATGGCGATTTTATCGATGACGGCTTCGGTGACTTGCAGGCGAACCACGCCGGTGGCAAGCTCTTGTTCGGGGACGTAGACGTTGACCGTGCCATAACCTAAGCGCCGGTATTCGTTATCCAGCGCCTCTAGTGCTTTTTGCACATCGCCATAGCGTTTATGGCGACCGATGAAGGGTGAGGTGAGTCGATCGATGCGCTCGGCGGTCAGCAACGAGTTTCCCTCGACTTGAAAGCGAACGATATCGAACGTGATGTCCTGCCCCAGCGCGTCGATCTGTGGCGCAGCCGCTAGGGCAATTAGCACGGCAGCAAGGCGTATGGTCGCTTTTTTCATAAAGTTACTTTCAGTAAAATCAAGGCACAGGAAGACTTAGTTAAAGTTGTTTCAAGCTATAATTCGAGGTTAACATGACTTTAGTCTAGCAGCAACCTACGGATTGCGATAGAGGCGAGGATGTAAGAGCGGGTGTCGCATCTGCGCAACATGGCTGTAGTTTAATGTACGATAAGCTATAGAATGAATTGAAAGGCGTTTGCCACGCATCGTTGGATAGGATTGTTGGAGAATTATGATGGATGAAAAATCTCGCCCGCTGGAAGCAAATTCCAACCAAGTCGATCAGGATATGCAATCTGCACGGTTCGCTCGGGCCGACGATACTCGGGCCGACGATATCGAGACGTCTCCGGTAGGCACGATGTCCAACCTTGGCGAAGGCCAAATGTTGTTGCCGAATTTTATTACGCAACGCAGCGACGGCGTTTATCTTTCCCCGGCGCTGCTGACCGGCCCATTGCAGCTTTTGCAGTTTATCGACCGCGCTGTGGCGACAGGCGTGTATTTCGGCAATTTGGACTATGTCGCGCTAAGTCGCATCCTGTTTCCGTTCGAGCCGGCGGGTGCGCCGGTGACGCCGATGTCGAAAAATCCGGTGCGCGTGGCCAGCGATATCCGCTATTTCAAGCCGGAGCGGCGCTTGCTCTACAAGAATTTCAAGATTACCAGTCAAGGATCGAGCGTCGAATATCTGTTCGAGCCGGTGCAGATCGAACGGCTAGTAAAGTCGCCGATTTACGGTAAGGACGATCTAGGCGAGTCGGTGATCACGGGGTATGAAGAAACCTCGACGATGGAGCCGACGATGCTCACTCTCGACGAATTCGTTTTTTCGATGTGGGAACGTAGGGTGCGGTGCGGCATCGACTTCAAGGCGATCGCCGCCGCGATCGCCAATACCCGCTCGGACAATATTCAACGGATCGACGTTGCGCGCCGCATATCCGCCGTCAAGGGCATTGATGCGACCGTAATCGAAGTCACCGACACCTTGCACCGCGACGATTCGCCCACCATTTTGCCGAATGGCAAGGTGGATCTGCGGCAGTTCAAAAATCGCTTCCCCCAGGTGAGCAACGGTGCTCGCTTGCTGAAAAAAGTGCCGCGCGTGTTCGGTAAATTGGGCTATGAAATCGACGGTCGACCGATCGAACCGGGAACGCCGCGAGATTTCGATTTGGAAGACATGTCGGGTCCTGGCACGCGGGTCGAGCGCGGCGACGATGGCGAATATATCGTTGCGACCGCCGATGGCTTCTTGAATATCGATACCGATTCGCAAATCATCTCGATTACGGAAAAGGTCGTTAACCGCGCCGGCGTCAGCATCCGCACGACGGGCGATGTGGCGCTGACCGGCGATAATTACGAAGAGATGGGCGAAGTGCAGGAGCGGCGCCAGGTTAGCGGCAAAAACATGGTTTTTCATGCCGATGTGTTCGGTAATATCGTCTCGTCCGGTGGACGGGTGCATTTGCTGGCGACGCTGGCTGGAGGTTCGATCAAGAATGTCGATGGCGGCAGCGTGCAGATCGATAAGCGCGCCACTCAATCGATGCTGGATGCGCGCGGTTGCGAAGTCAAGATCAAGCTGGCCGAAGGCGTCTCCATCATGGCGGCGAAGGTGAAAATCGATCGGGCGGTAGCGTGCGATATCGTTGCCGACGAGATCGAAATCGAAGAAGCCATCGGTTGCGCATTGATCGGACGGAAAGTCGAGCTGGCGCGCGCCGGGGCGCGTAAGCATATCGAGACCTTGGTGTCGGTCTGTGTGCCCAATTTGTCGCGTTTGGATGCGTCGATCGCGCAGTCGGCGCAGGAAGTCGATAAGATCACGCAGCAGATTGCCGCCCGTAAGGCGCAAATGGATTCCAGAATGGCGATACCCGAGGTGAAAAACTACATCGTCACGGATCAGAAGATACGAGCGGGCACCTTGAAGCTCACGTTCAAGCAGGAAGAGCAGTGGCAACAAATGTCGCTCAAAGTGGCCAAACCGATGCAGGAACTGCGCGTTTTGCGTTCGGCGATCAATGGATTGAATACTCAGTTGGTGAGCGAACGCGAGAATATGGCGGCTTTGCTGGGACGCAGGACGGAGGCGGCTGCAGGAATCTCCTGTAAGGTCGGTTCGGTGTTGGGAGGGGATGTGACGGTGCGCACTATGCTGGTCAATCCCGGCGATCCCTTATTGCCGGGACTGACGACGGCGGATCTCAAGCTCAAAATGCGCGATCCTAAAGATATGGGCGAGCGTTTGTTCAGCAACGATAAGGGCGGATTCGCCTGGACATGGCAGCCGCCCGAGCAGCAGGCGTAATCGCTATGCGGGCCGCCCATTTCGATTAAGCTGGAAAAGGCAATTGTCCACGAAATACACGAAAAGCACGAAAAGAATCGAATACATCTCGGTTTCTGTTCGTGTCTTTCGTGTTTTTCGTGGACAAAAGAGGTTTTTAGAATTAACGGCGCTGGGGTGCAATCCGCAGTGTGGACTCCAACCGCAGGTTGACGGCTTCGGCATTCGCCGGGACATTCGTGGGCGGTTCTTTAGGACTCGTTGCAGCGTTCGGCGAATTCGCATAGTGCAACCATAGGCCGATACTCAGGCCGGTTAAAGCGACGAAAGCGCCGCCTAGCAGCCGAGCATAACGAAATCGCGAGGAGTTCGATATCGAGGCGTGGGGCGTTTGCGAGGCTTTCCGACCTTTTATCGACGAGCGACGTGAGCTTGAAGCAGGACGGTTTTCTTCCGGCGGCGGATTTCGAGTTTCGGCTTGCTGTCGTTCGTTGCGTGCCGACTCGGCCTGTCGTTCGGCTTCATGGCGCATGGCGGCGGCTTGTCGGGCGGCATCTTCTTGTTCGGCGCGATGGAGCAATTCGCGCGTGCGTTCGCTTTCTGCGGCAAGGCTCGCGAGCGCGGCCGCTTCGGCGATTTGTTCGGAACGTGCGGTCGCGGTGGCCAGCTCGGCGGCATGTTGCTCGGCTTCGAGCCGTTCGCGCGCCAGGCGGGCGAGCTGCTCTTCATGGCGTGCGCGTTCGTTGGCGACTTTGGCCAATTCGGTCGCCGCCAATTCGCGGCGACGCGCATTCGATAAGGCGTGCTGTTCGGCTTCGAGCCGGGCGCGCAAGGCAATCTCGGCCATGCGCTCTGCGTGCGCTTGTTTGGCGGCGGCGGTTTCGGCGGCGGCTTCG
>DATETD010000489.1:0-4871 GCA_035283885.1 Rhodocyclaceae bacterium | reverse complement strand
CAGCCGCGATGCGACGAAATCATCCGACTCAAATTTTCATTGTTATAGCAAGGGTTTTTACACCCAAGCGAATGAAATCGCCGGTGTTGTGCGTCACTACAATCAGCCCATTCACCAAAGCCGTAGCGGCAATGATGGCATCGGGCGTTTTGGTCTTGAATTGTTGCCTCAGGCGTATGGTCTGCTCGACAATCTCATCGGTGAGATCGTACAGAGTCGCATGACTAATAAACGCCCTTGCCTGATCGTAAAGTGCGGGATTAGTCGCAAATTCGCCCCAGCCCAAAAACTCGATTCTGGTGATAACGGATATTTTGAAGCTCTCTTTGAGCAAGTCGTGCAGACTTGCATCCGCAGTCAATCCGTTGAAATAGTAGATAACGCTGTTGGTATCGAACAAATAACGCATCAGTTCCAGCCTTCACGCGCAGAGATCAGATAGTCATCCACGGACTGCCGAGTGTGATGCGCCAGCCCAAAGAATTGGCGCGGATCGAAATCGCCGGTAGGCTGGTCGGCAATACCTTCTTCTGCCGCCAATTGTTGCAAGATAATTTGCGCCAGCCGGAATTTTTCGGCGTGAGAGAGGGTAGCGACCGAGGGTAAGAGTTCATTGATGGTCATGGCATGATCTCCGTGTTGGGGAAAAGCTGCTGCATCAGGCCTTGTTTGTGCGCCCATAAAGAGGAAGTCTTTGCCCAGTTCAAGGATAAAGGCTTTCATGTGCCCGACCAGGGCTTTTTGCAGATCGTTTTCGCTGTGGGGTTCGGGCAGGCCGAGAAATTCAAGCACATAGCTGTCCTTGAACGCGTTGCCAAGGGCGGTGGGCAATTCTCTCGGCGCTGCCGAGAGTTTTTGCTGACCCATCAGGGTGCGTTCAAACTGCGCCGCGTCGATTTGCCTTTCCAGTTCGCGAGAGGTGTAGCGTTCGCTGAGGCTTCGCGCGAGATAGAACGCCCGCTCTTCCGCCGTCTTGCAACGGGAAAAAATAATGGTGTTATGCGTCCAAGGCAATTCTCTCGCCAGCGACGAGAGTTTTTCGTCCTGGCAATAGGTCTCGTAAAACTGCTTCATGCGCCAGAGGTTCTTGTCGCTGAATCCCTTGACGCCAGGGTCGGTTTGGGCGATGTAGCGGGCCAAGGCGCTGACTACGCCTTTTCCCCAAGCCTCGCTTTGCACCTTCTCGCTAAGGGTCTTGCCCACCTGCCAATACAGGGCCATCAGGGCGGTATTGGCTTGGGCAAAAACCTCTTGCTGCGCCCGCTGGATATGGCGGAGAAGCTCGCCGAAGTCCCGCCGATGTTGCGGGCTGAGGGAGGTCGCGGATTTATTGCTCATACGCCTGCAACCCCGAAATATCCCGCCCTTGCGCGAGCGTTTGCAGTAGCGGCAGCAAGTCTTTGGCGTTGAATTTGCGCCCGGCGGTGGCGGTGTCGTGCTTGGCTAGGATGGCGTGCGTAATCGTGCAGGCGTGCAACTGTTGCTGACGAACTACCTCGTAGCGGTTCTTGCAGCAGTCCTTGATATTGACCAGGGTATAGAACAGCGGCGTGCCGTCGTCGCGCTCGAATTCGCTGTCACTGAGGTTGACGCGGTTAAGCGCCTGGAAATGTCGGCGAAAATTGGTTTCCAGCGATGCCCGGTCGCGAATCTCCGCTCGATAGGCATACTTCAGAGATTCGAGTTTGGCGATGAAATCCCGCTCGATTCGGCTTTCTGTGGTTGTCATTAAGATTCGCTAGCCTGGGAAACTGCGCCGATTCTAGCGCTGTTGGCGTCTGCGCATCTGCCGGGCGACTGATAGCCGCTCAAACGGCTTTCCCGCGCGCCCCCAAGGCTTCGATAATCGCCAGCGTGCGCGCCGTGGCGCCGCGGTGGCGGGCGGCGAATTGGCGACCGGCTTCGCCCATGCGTCGGCGTTGTTCGGCGTCGGCGAGCAGCTCCGCGACGGCGGCGACCAGTTCGTCGGCGTCTTGAATGCTGCGCGCCGCATGGCAGGCGAGGGCGGCGCGCGCGGCTTCGGCGAAGTTGCGCGTCGATGGTCCGATCAATACCGGCGTGCCGACCGCGCAGGCTTCGATCAGGTTTTGGCTGCCGTAATCGAGCAGGCTGCCGCCGATAAAGGCGAGGTCGACGGCGGCATACCAGGCGAACATTTCGCCCATGCTGTCGCCGAGCACGACCTGGGTTTCCGGCGCGATCTCGCGGTTTTCCGAGCGCCGCTGCATTTTTAGGCCGCTCGCCGCGATCAGTTCGGCGACTTCGTCGAAGCGTTGCGGATGGCGCGGCACGATCGCCAGCAGCGCCGTCCCGCCAGCGCCGACTTTCCGCCATGCTTCCAGAATTAAGGCTTCCTCGCCTTCGCGCGTGCTGGCGGCGAGCCAGACCGGACGCGGGCCGAAGTGGCGGCAGAATTTCGCCGCCAACTGCTCTTGCGCGGCGGGCGCGGCGATATCGAATTTCATATTGCCGCTGACCTGAACCTGCGTCGCGCCGAGTTCGACGAAACGGTGCGCATCGTCGGCGGATTGCGCCGCAACGACGCGCAAACGCGCCAGCGTCGGCGCGATCAAGGCCGGGAAGCGCGCATAGCGCGCGGCGGAGCGCGCCGATAGGCGCGCATTCAGCAGCAGCAGCGGGATCGACAAGCTATGACAGGCGACGATCAGATTCGGCCATAACTCGGTCTCCATAATCAGTCCGAGTTGCGGACGATAGCTGTTGAGGAAGTGGCGCACCGCCCACGGCGTATCGTAAGGCAGATACACGCGCTGCACGCTATCGCCATAGAGTTCGTGCGACGTGGCGCGCCCGGTCGGGGTCATATGCGTCAGCAGGAGACGACAATGCGGATAGCGCTGTTGCAGTGCTGCGATCAGCGGTTGGGCGGCGCGGGTTTCGCCGACCGAAACCGCATGAATCCAGATCGACGGCGCAGTCACATCCGCCGCCGCCGCATCGAACGGCGCGATCCAGCCGAAGCCGAAGCGTTCGCCCCAATGACGGCGATATTCCGGCTGCCGCCGCGAGCGCCATAGCAGGTAAAACGGCGCGCACGGCAAGAGCATGCAGACGATCAGGGTATAGAGCAGCAGGGCGAGTCTGTATCTAAGGGCGTTCATCGCGGCATTATACGCAGTCCGTTTGCGCGGGCTTTTGCGGCGCTGTCGGGTAAACTGCCGCCTGACTACTTCATCTTCGCGGAATCGAATCCATCATGAAAATCCTGGTTACCGGCGCTGCCGGGTTTATCGGCATGCATGTCTGCCAGCGCCTGTTGGCGCGCAACGACGAGGTGATCGGCGTGGATAATCTCAACGATTATTACGACGTCGCGCTGAAGGAGGCGCGACTGGCGCGGCTGCAAGCCCAGCCGGGCTTCCGCTTCGTGCGCAAGGACGTCGCCAACCGCGAAGGCATCGCGACCTTGTTCGCCGACACCCAGCCCGAACGCGTGGTGCATCTCGCAGCGCAAGCCGGAGTGCGCTATTCGTTGAAAAATCCGCATGCGTATGTGGATAGCAATCTGGTCGGCTTCGTCAATATTCTCGAAGGCTGCCGCCATCAAGAAATCGGCCATCTGGTCTATGCCAGCAGTTCCAGCGTCTACGGCGGCAATACGCGCATGCCGTTCTCGGAACATGACAACGTCGATCACCCCGTCAGCCTCTACGCCGCGACCAAGAAAGCCAATGAGTTGATGGCGCACACTTATAGCCATCTCTACGGCCTGCCGACCACCGGGCTGCGTTTTTTTACGGTGTATGGCCCGTGGGGACGGCCCGATATGGCGCTATTTCTGTTCGCCAAGGCGATGCAGGAAGACCGCCCGATCGACGTGTTCAACCACGGCAAGATGCAACGCGATTTCACCTATATCGACGATATCGTCGAGGGGATTATTCGCGTACTCGACCGTCCGCCGCAGGCCAACCCCGCTTTCGATACGCAAGCGCCCGACCCCGGCACGAGTTGGGCGCCGTACCGCGTGTTCAATATCGGCAATCACGCGCCGGTCGAACTGATGAGCTATATCGAGGCGCTGGAACAGGCGCTAGGCAAGACAGCGCGTAAAAATTTTCTACCCTTGCAGGAAGGCGACGTGCCCGCGACCTATGCGGACACCGCCGAATTGCAGCGCGTGACCGACTTCGCACCGGCGACTTCGGTACGCGAAGGCGTAGCGCGCTTCGTCGCTTGGTATCGCGAACACTACTCGGCATGAGCGAGGGTTACAGTGTCGATGCGACGGTAATCGGCGCCGGCGTGGTGGGCCTCGCCTGCGCGCGGCAACTGGCCGAAGCCGGGCTGTCCACGGTGCTGCTCGAACGCGAAGGCGGTTTCGGCCAAGGCGTCAGTTCGCGCAACAGCGAAGTGATCCATGCCGGGCTGTATTACCCTGTCGGCAGTTGGAAAGCGCGGCTATGCGGACCGGGACGCGAACGACTCTACGACTACTGCGCGCGGCGCGGCGTGATGCATCGCCGGATCGGCAAATGGCTGGTGGCGACCACGGACGCACAAATCGCCGGACTCGAAACCATCGCACGCGCCGCCGCCGCCAATGGCGTCGACGATCTGGCCTGGATCGATGCGGCGACGGCGCGGCGGATCGAACCCGCACTGCGCTGCGCCGCCGTGCTGGCGTCGCCTTCGACCGGAATTATCGATAGCCACGGCCTGATGAGCGCGCTCGCCGACGACTTCGCGCGCGCCGACGGCATGCTGGTGTTGCAAGCGCCGCTGCGCACCGTGCATTGCCATGGCGACGGCTTCGAACTCGAGATCGACGACAGCGCGCGCAGCCGTTTGCAGACGCGCTACCTCGTCAATGCCGCCGGTCTGGATGCGCCGCATGTCGCTTCGACGAT
>DATETD010000488.1:0-9895 GCA_035283885.1 Rhodocyclaceae bacterium | reverse complement strand
CGGCGTACTGTTCGACAAGGCCGCCAAGGGCGCGCAAGCCTATCTGGCGTTCGCCGACGAAATGATAGAACGCGCTGCCTCCTGGAAGGAAGCGCCATGAGTCCTCCCAAGCAGAAAGGACTGGGGCGCGGCCTCGACGCGTTGCTGGCGGCGAACAACGCACCCGAGCCGTCACAACAGCAGCAGCAAACCTTGTCGATCGAAGCGTTGCAACCCGGCAAATACCAACCGCGCACGCGCATGGATCCCGGCACGCTCGAAGAACTCGCCGCTTCGATCAAAGCGCAAGGCTTGATCCAAGCGATCTCGGTGCGTCCGGTCGGCCCGGAGCGCTACGAAATCATCGCGGGCGAACGCCGCTGGCGCGCTGCGCGTATCGCGGGGCTGACCGATGTGCCGGTGCTGATCCGCGAAATTCCCGACGAAGCCGCCTTGGCGATGTCGCTGATCGAAAACATCCAGCGCGAAGACCTGAACCCGCTCGAAGAAGCCGGCGGCGTGCAACGGCTGATCGACGAATTCCAGATGTCGCACCAACAAGCCGCCGACGCCATCGGTCGCTCGCGCTCGGCGACGACGAATCTATTGCGCCTGCTGCAACTGGCCAAGCCGGTGCATGATCTGTTGCTGGCCGGCGACCTCGAAATGGGCCATGCGCGCGCCTTGCTGCCGCTCGAAAAAGTCGAACAAGGTCGCGTCGCCGCCTACGTCGTCGAAAAGGGCTTGTCGGTGCGCGAAACCGAACGCCTGGTCGCCAAGGAGCTGACCCCGCCGAGCGTCAAGGAAGCAGAGAAAAAACCGGATCGCGATTTGCTGCGCCTCGAAGAAGAGCTATCGGATCGAATGGGTGCGACGGTGAAAATCGCCGCCAACCGCAAGGGCGCGGGCAGCTTGAGCATACGCTTCGGCAGTCTCGATCAGTTGGATGGCTTGTTGGCGAGATTGGGGCATGATGCATAGCCAGGCCGATCTCGGCGACAATAGCGGCTTTCGCGCATTCGATTCCGGATATATCATGGCATTACAAAGCAAAAGGATAGGCGAATTATGCTGCTGATGATCGATAACTACGATAGTTTCACCTACAATCTAGTGCAGTATTTTGGCGAATTAGGCGAAGACGTGCATGTTTTCCGTAACGATGCGCTGAGCTTGAGCGATATTGCCGCGATGCGCCCTCAGCGCCTCGTAATTTCGCCCGGCCCCTGCACGCCGGCGGAGGCCGGGATTTCGGTGGCGGCGATTACCGAATTCGCCGGCAAGCTGCCGATTCTCGGCGTATGCCTCGGTCACCAAAGCATAGGCGCGGCTTTCGGTGGCGAGATTGTGCACGCCAAGCAATTGATGCACGGCAAAACCTCGCCGGTGATCCACGAAGGACGCGGCGTCTTCGCCGGGCTGCCGAATCCATTGACCGTGACGCGCTATCACTCGCTGGCGATACGGCGCGACGCCTTGCCCGACTGCCTCGAGACGACCGCCTGGACGGCGGACGGCGAAATCATGGGCGTGCGCCATCGCCACATGCCGCCGAATTGTCCGCTCGAAGGGGTGCAGTTTCACCCCGAATCGATCCAGACCGAATGCGGACACGCTTTGCTCAATAACTTCCTGAAAGGCTGCTGACATGATGACCCCGCAGGCCGCGCTACAGCGCATTATCGATCACCGCGAAATCTTCCATGACGAGATGTTGCACTTGATGCGGCAGATCATGGCGGGCGAAGTCTCGCCCGTGCTGGTCGCCGCCATTTTGACGGGCTTGCGCGTCAAAAAAGAAACCATAGGCGAAATTTCCGCCGCCGCGATGATTATGCGCGAGTTATCGACCAAGGTCGTTTTTCCGCAGCGCGCGGATTTTTCGGCCAATTTTGTCGATATCGTCGGCACCGGCGGCGACGGCGCGCAGACCTTCAATATCTCGACCGCATCGATGTTCGTCGCTGCCGCCGCGGGCGCGACCGTGGCCAAACATGGCGGGCGCAGCGTGTCGTCGAAATCGGGCGCCGCCGACGTGCTCGAAGCGCTCGGCGCCAACATCATGCTGACTGCGCCGCAAGTCGCCGAGTGCATCGAAGCCGTCGGTTGCGGCTTTATGTTCGCGCCCAACCATCATCCGGCGATGAAAAACGTGGCGCCGATTCGACGCGAAATGGGGGTGCGCACGCTGTTCAATATTCTCGGGCCATTGACCAATCCCGCCGGCGCACCGCACACCTTGATGGGCGTATTCCATCCCGATCTGGTCGGGATTCAAGTGCGCGTGATGCAGCAGCTCGGCGCCGACCATGCGATGGTGGTCTGGGGCAAGGACGGCATGGACGAAATTTCGCTCGGCGCCGCCACCTTGGTCGGCGAATTGAAAGACGGTCAGATCAACGAATACGAAATCCACCCCGAGGACTATGGTTTGTCGATGGCTTCGAATCGCAGTTTGCGCGTAGCCGACGCCGAAGAATCCAAAACCATGCTGCTCTCGGCCTTGGCGAACACCCCTGGGACGGCGCGCGATATCGTTGCGTTGAACGCGGGGGCGGCCTTATACACCGCCAACATCGCGCCGTCGATCGGCGATGGCATCCACCGTGCGCGCGAAGCCATCGCCAGCGGCGCGGCGCGCCAAAAGCTCGACGACTTCGTCAACTTCACCCGCCGTTTCAACTAAGCATATGGCTAAGGATATTCTGCAAAAAATACTGACGGTTAAGCGCGCCGAAGTGCAGGCGGCGCAAGAAAAGCTCTCGCTCGCCGAGGTGCGCGCCCAGGCCGCAGCGCAAGCGCCCGCGCGCGATTTCGGCGGTGCGCTGCATGCAAAAGTCGGCGCTGGCGGGACGGCGGTGATCGCCGAAATCAAACGCGCCAGCCCCTCGAAAGGCGTGATACGCGCGGATTTCCGCCCGGCGGAAATCGCCAGCGACTATGAACGCCATGGCGCGGCCTGCCTGTCGGTGTTGACCGATGCGCCATTTTTTCAAGGCTGCGCCGCCTATCTGCAAGCAGCGCGCGCGGCTTGCGCCTTGCCGGTATTGCGCAAAGATTTCCTGGTCGATCCCTACCAAGTCTATCAAGCACGCGCGATGGGGGCGGACGCCATCTTGTTGATCGTAGCCGCCCTGTCCTTGACGCAGATGCAGGAAATGGAAGACATCGCCCTCGGCCTCGGCATGGCGGTGCTGGTCGAGTCGCATAACCCCGAGGAACTCGACTTCGCTTTACAGTTGCGTACGCCGCTGATCGGCATCAACAACCGCAACCTCGCCAGCTTCGAAGTCAGCCTGGATACGACCCTATCGCAACTGGGGCGGATTCCACCCGAGCGTATAGTGATTACCGAATCGGGCATTGCGACGCCGGACGACGTCGCCCTGATGCGCCGCCATCGCGTGAACGCCTTTTTGGTCGGCGAGGCGTTTATGCGCGCCGCCTCGCCCGGCGCGGAGCTGGCCAGGCTGTTCGCTTGATTCACCCGGCACGAGCATAAGGCGCGCAGCTTATCGCCATCATCGAGATATCGTCGTGCGCGGCGCAGCCCGCCAGATGGCGCGTCAACGCCGCTCTGACGGCCTCGACCCGTTGCGGCGGCGATGGCTGCGCCGCTAGCGAGGAAAGCAATAGATCGTATCCGAATGGGTTTCCCTGCGTATTGGCGGCCTCGATCAAACCGTCCGAAAACAGAATGAACTGATCGTCCCCCCGTACCTCGACGCGCTCCACCGCGATTTCGCTCAACTCCATATGATCGATGCCGAGCGGCAGATTGGCCGACGAAAAACGCCGCTTGAGTCGACCGCTTTCGCCGAGCAACAACATATCCGGCACCCCGCCCAACCAAACGTCGGCGTAGCGCCCGTCGGCCTGCAAGCGCAGCATGGCGATGGCGACAAAATAACCCACGGGCAAGGTCGCGCGCAGTTGCCGGTTCACTTCCTGTACGATCTCCGCCAATGCCGTCCCGGTCTGGCTTAAGCTATAAAACAAGGAAAGCACCGGCAAGGTGCAGATCGCCGCTCCCAGACCATGCCCGGTCGCATCCGCCAGTAGAACATATAGATTTCCTGCCGCATCGCGGTTCGCCGCCACCACATCGCCGCTGAAATTGGCGTTCGGCCCCAGCCAATAACCGACCGCCGCATCCTGCAAGCCCTCGCGCTGCATCTGACGGCTGACGATTTTTTGCGCCAACGCCGTTTCGGCCTCCTGCGCGTCGTGATAGCGTTGCAATCGATCCGCATTTTCGCGCAACTGCTCGGCTGCCGACTCGCGCTCGGTGGTGTCGCGAATCACCCCGACGAATTGTCGGCTTCCGGCGACGCGCATTTCGGAAATGCCGAGATCCAACGGAAAGACTTCGCCGTTGCGACGCACCCCCAGCATATTACGCTGCCCTACTCCGATCACGCGCGGCATGCCTCCGTTGAGATAGCGCAGCAGATACGCATCGTGCTGGCTACGATGCGGCTCGGGCATCAACATATTGACATTATGGCCGAGCATTTCCTGCTGCGAATAGCCGAAAATGTTTTCGACCGCCGGATTGCACCATTGGATCATTCCGCTATCGTTAATGGCGACGACGCCGTCCACCAGATTGTCGGTAATCGCCGCAATGCGCTGCCGTTCGTCGTACAAGGCGCGCTGCATCGTCAATGCCCGACCGATAGAGCGTATCTTCGCGGCCAGCACGACGAAATTCACCGGTTTATGCAGATAGTCGTCGCCGCCGGCATCCAGTCCGGCCACCAGATTCTCCTCTTTATCCAGCGCGGAGAGAAAAATCACCGGCGCCCAGCGTTCGCCCGCCAAGGCCTTGATGCGCCGCGTGGCCTCGTAGCCGTCCATCACAGGCATCATCACATCCATGATCACCAGGTCGGGCTGTTCGCGCTCGAACGCCGCCACGCCTTGAGCGCCGTCGTCGGCGGTGACCACCAGAACGTTCAAGCGGCTTAAGAACACCTGTAGAATCTGCCGATTGGTGCTGGTGTCATCGACGACCAACACCTTCATTCGCTTGCGTTCCGATGTGCTTTGCATTGGAGTTCCCATCTAGCGGCCACGAAGCGCCGGATTATATCGATAGTGATAAAGCGCCGAGTCCGGACGACCTTATTTCGGCAAGGCGACGCGCACCACCACCACATTGCCCCGCCCCAGATACTCCAGATCGGCGAAACAGGTTTTATGCGCCATGGCAATGCCGCGGCCATTGGGATCGAAGGCGCGCTCCGGATCGAATTCCAGATAGCGCCGCCAGTCGAACCCCGCGCCCTCGTCGCTAATGCGGATAACATAGCCGTCGCCGCCGCGCTCGACGTTCAGCATCGCATGGCGATCCTTATAGTCGGGGAGTTTACGGCGGCGCAGCACTTCGTCGTCCCATGCGCCGCTCAAGCGCAATTTTTTCTTCTCGGCATAGGTAATCCCGAGATTGCCATGCTCGATCGCGTTGATCATCAACTCGGTCAAGCCCATCGCCATCAGCGGCGGATTGCCGCAATATTCGCTCAGCGCCGCCGCGAGCACATTCACCGCCTCGACATCGGCGAAACGGAACTCCATCTTCGTCGCCAGACGCAGCGCCTGATGGATATTCGTCACCGCCGCCATGGCTTTGGCGTGCTTGTCGAGCTGATAGATGGCGGCGTTGACGATCGCCAGCAGCGTTTCCGGCCCATACGGCTTGGTCAGGTAATACCACGCGCCGGCCTCCAGACCTTCGCGGATCTGATCCGACGACGAGGCCGCCGTTTGCATGATCACCGGGATATCCTTGAAGCGCGCATCGCCCTTGATCTTGCGCAGCAACGCCATGCCATCCATATTCGGCATCATGCGATCGAGCAGCACGATATGCGGCGCTTCGGTCGCGGCCTCCAGCCGCCGCCATGCGGCGGCGCCGTCTTCCGCCGTCTGCACCGCATATTTGGGATCGTCGAGATATTCCTGCAATATTTCCAGGTTCAGCGGCTCGTCGTCGACGGCCAGAATGCGCCAGATAGTCAATTGGATTTCCTATTTCGGAATGAGAATTTCAAAGCATGCGCCGCCTTCGGGGCGATTATAGGCGCGGAGAGTACCCCCATGCGCTTCTACGATATCGCGGCTGATCGCCAAGCCCAGCCCCGTGCCGCCCGCACCGGTGCGCGTCGTGCTGCTTTGAATGAATTTTTCGAACACCGCATCCAGTTCGTTGGCCGGAATGCCCACGCCTTCGTCGGACACCGATACCGACCATGCGGCGATCGGTTGCAGCAGCGCGCCGGGCTGTCGTCGCCAGGCGATAGCGCTTTCCTCGATGGCGACAAAAATCGCCCGACCCGGCGCAGTGAATTTGATCGCATTCGACAGCAGATTGCTCACGACCTGACTCATGCGATTGAAATCGACATCGGCCAGGGCGGCGACGCCTTCCGGCGGCGCGCTCACTCGCAACTGCCGCGCCTGTATCAACGGCTCCAGCTCGATGACGACATCGCGCGCCAATTGCGCCAAATCGTAGGTGTGCCGATCCAGCATCAGCTTGCCCGCGTCGATTTTCGCCACATCGAGCAAATTGTTCACCAAGACCAATAAGCGCTCCCCGGCCTGATGCGCGCGTTGAAAGTAGCTGCGCGCCTTGTCGGGTGCGGCGCTATCGACGCGCGTCAAACCCAATTTGGTAAACGACAAAATCGCGTGCAGAGGCGTTCTCAATTCGTGAGACATATTGGCGACGAATTCCGATTTCGCTTTCGCCGCCGCTTCCGCCGCGTCCTTGGCGATGCGCAAATGCACGATTTGCTCCTCTACCATTTCGGATAGATGGTCGCGATGGCGCAGCAACTCTTCGCGCGCGCGCTGTCGTTCGGTAATGTCCTTGCCGACGCCGCGATAGCCGGTAAACACCGCTTTCGCGTCGAATTGCGGTCGCCCGCTGATGCTATACCAATGCTCGCCGCCATGTGCGTCGACAATGCGATATTCGAAATCGGCGAAAGGCCGATGCGCCGCCAACACCGCCTTATGGGTTTCGAGCTGCCCCGGCATCCACTGAATCGGCATATCCCATCGATGCAAGCCGATCAAGGATCCCGCTGCAATTCCGGCAGAGTCGATCCCCATCGAAACATAGGTGAAACGAAACTCGGCGTCTTGCTCCCAATACCAGTCGGACGACAGTTCGACCAATTCGCGGAAACGCGCTTCGGATTGGCGCATTTCGGTGATGTCGTGTTGTATCCCGACCAACATCGATTCGCCGTTCGGGCCATAACTGAATACTTTCTGGATGGCGACGTAGCGCCATTGGCCACCATGACGCAGATCGCGCACCGGCAACTCCATCGCCTCCCTATGCCGATGTTCGAGTACGCGCTTATCGATTTCATGCAGCGGCGCGGCGATTTCGTGGGGAAGCACATCCTCGACGCGCTTGCCGATCAGCTCGTCCATGGTGCGCCCCACGGCATCCGCATACGCGCGATTGACCATCAGATAGCGATAATCCGCCCCTTTGACCACAATCGGCTCCGGCAAGGCGTCGAGCACATTGCGCAAAAATTCGCGGTATCCCGCCAGCCGCGCCTCGCGCTCGCCGAGCTTGCCGCGCATCAGGCGCACGCGCTGATCGGTGGCTTGTCGCCATCTCAGCAACGCCGCCGCGAGGCCGAGCGTCACTAAGGTCAGCAACACGCCCAAGGCCAAGGTCAATCCCGAGCGGGTGCGGTTGTACGGCGACGGTCCATCGTCGCGCGAACTGACGCGCAGTCGCCAGGTGCGCTGTCCCGCATTGATGGCGTAAGTGCGTAGTAGCGATGCGCTCGGCGGCGTTATTTTCGTCCGCGTCGAAAACACGCGGCTTTCTTCGTCCCAGGAGTTATCGAAGACGTCGAGATCGAAACCTGCGCCCAATAAGTGCGTTGTCGCGTCGAATAGATCGTCGAAACGGATCGCGGCGACGATCGCGCCCAATAACCGACTCCGCTGCTGCGATGCATCGGCCGACGTCTGCAATTCGCGATACGTCGGCATGACCCACAATGCGCCCATTGTGGTATCGGCGGTTCCCGGATATAAGCGGGTTTGCGCCGAGAGATACGGCGTGTCTATCCCTGCGATCGCCGCCTGCACGACATCCGAGCGCGCGACATCGCTGAAGAAATTCGCATCCAGCCACGTGCGGTTCGCCGAGGACTCCGGCGCGATATACCGAGCGCCGACGATAGCGCCGAGTCGCTCGTTTTCGTGCAGCGGAATCCATGCCAATGCGCAGATTCCCGGCAATTCGGCGCGTAAATTCAAATGGGTCGCGAATCGGCGCCAATCTTCCTCGGACATCCGCTCCTGTTCGCGATGTAGACCGGCGCCCATTCGCACGACCAATGCGTACAACTTCAAGCGTTCGTCGACCTGCGCCATCAATTGTTGCATCCGTCGATCCACGGCGGCTTCGGTTTGCTCGTTTTCCCATTGCACGACATAGCGCCAGGAAAACCATGTCGACACGCCGCCGATCGACAGCAGCACGCAGAAAACGACCCAAGCCCAGAACTTTGCCTGGGCTTTGCCGACCGTTAGCGTAAGGGCGGAAGACGGGGAAGTAGGTTCATCCAACATCGCCGCATTATGCCGCCAAGCCCGCCCTTCCGGATACGGCGACGCGCACTAAAAGTCGGCGCTGGCGAGACGGCTCGGTAAGCGATCTAGGCGCAGCGCCCCGTGGTCGAAGTCGATTCGGGCACGCCGAGTTTGCGCAAGACGATGTCGAGCGGACAAAACGTAGTAAACCCACTCTGAAACAGATTCGCGCCGACGAACGCCGTAAACCAAAGCCACGACAAACGACTGAGGTCGACTTGCCCGGTGAAATGCGCCAAGGCCAAGGACAACATGATGAAAAATCCTGCAACGATACGCACGATACGATTGACGGTCATAACAATCTCCTTACTGAGGTGTGGATAAGTCGGCAACGGGAGGAGCAAAGCGTTTATGCATACTCGCGAAATACAACACAGGGATGACGATCAAGGTCAGCAGGGTCGAGACGAAGATGCCGAAAATCAGGCTGATCGCCAGCCCCGAGAAAATCGGGTCGTCGAGGATGAATAAGGCGCCGAGCATCGCCGCCAAGCCGGTCAAGGCGATCGGTTTGGCGCGCACCGCCGCCGCCTGAATCACCGCCTCGGCGAAATCCATCCCGGCGGCGACTTGTTCGTTGATGAAATCCACCAGCAAGATCGAGTTACGCACGATGATCCCGGCCAAGGCGATCATGCCGATCATCGAGGTCGCGGTGAAATGCGCGCCGAACACGGCGTGGCCCGGCATCACGCCGATGATCGTCAGCGGAATCGGCGCCATGATCACTAGCGGCACTAAATAGCTCTTGAACTGCGCCACTACCAGCAGATAAATCAACACCAGACCTACAGCGTACGCCAAACCCATATCGCGGAAGGTTTCCAAGGTCACTTTCCATTCGCCTTCCCACACCAGCGCATAGCCGGCATACGGGTCGCGCGGTTGCCCGGCGAAATAGTCGACGATCTTTCCCGCCGCCTGCGGCACGCCGTCGAGCGACAGGCCCGCCAATTTATTGCGAATCTCGAACATGCCGTACAGCGGTGAATCCAATGCGCCGCCCATATCGCCGGTAACGAACACCACCGGCAGCAAGTCCTTGCGATAAATCGTCTTTTCGCGCGCTCGGCGTTCGACCGTCACCAGTTCTGCAATCGGCACGCTCTGCCCGTCCCGAGCGCGCAGCTTGAGCTTCAACAAGGCATCGAGCCGGCCTTGCTGCTCGGCGGGCAACACGATGCGCAGCGGAATTTCATATTTCGCCGCACCGTCGTGGATCGACGTCACATCTTCGCCGGATAAACCCATACGCATCGCATCGACGATGTCCTTC
>DATETD010000487.1:0-3964 GCA_035283885.1 Rhodocyclaceae bacterium | reverse complement strand
GGCCCTCGAAGCCGCGATACGCCAGAGCGAACCGACCGGCGACTTGCTCGACAGAATGCACCTGTGCATCGCCGAATTGTGTACGGAAATCAAAGCCAAGTTGCCCGGCGAAGGCGGCGACGCCTAGGGAGACGCCAACCTACGCCCGCTCGAACCGCAACCGTAGAGCCTCGGGACGAATGGGCAGCGAATTCGCCTCGATACAATCCGGCGCGACTTCGCTCACGCGCGCAACCAGCGCCTCGAAGTTCGGCGCTTCCGTCGCTAAATGCAATGCATCGCACTCGGCGACCCACATCCCGTCGTCCGGGTCGTAGATCACGCTCACAATGGCTGCGCAGCTACGCCACATACAACAAAATACAGATAAAATGACAAAAGCTGCCGCCCAGCACGAATAGATGCCAGATGCCGTGATAATGGCGCACGCGTTCGTCGTTGAGGTAAAAATAGATGCCGAGACTATAGACGACGCCGCCGAGCGCGAGCCAGATCAAACCGCCCAGCGGCATCGCGTCGACCAAGGGCTTGACCGCAATCAGCACCAGCCAGCCCATCAGCACATACAGAATCATCGATAAGCGGCGCGTGCGCCGTCCCAAGGTCAATTCCTGCACGATGCCGACCAGCGCCAGCCCCCAACTCAAACCGAACAAGGTCCAGCCCCAAGGGCCGCGCAAGGTGACCAAAGCAAACGGCGTATAGCTGCCGGCGATCAGCAAATAGATGGCGTTGTGATCGAGCTTCTGCATCACCCGCTTGGCGCGCGGACTGCGGATGCTGTGATAGATGGTCGAAAAACAATACAGCAGCACCAAGGTGGCGCCATAGATCGCGAAACTGACCACCTTCCAGGGATCGCCCTGCAGCACGGCGAGCGTGAGCAAGATCGACAAACCCGAAATCGACAGCGCCGATCCGACCAGATGAGTTACGCTATTGAATCTTTCGCCGTGATACATAAAGCCGTCCATTTCTTAAAGTTGGCACGGTCGCCGCGATCCGTCCCGTCAGCGCCGACTTTCGTATCCGGCAAGGCCGTTTAATTATGCCAGAGAATCGCACTTAACTCAAACGAATAATCGCCACTTCCGGCGGGCAATTGAAGCGCATTGGAAACAGCAAATGGCCGATGCCGCGACTGACGTAGGTTTGGCGCGCGCCGTCTTGCACCAGGCCCGCGCGATATTTTTGTCCGAATTTCGACGGCATGACCGGCTGCCCCGCCAGCGGCAGCACGACCTGGCCGCCATGGGTATGACCCGACAACACCAGATCGATGCGCTTACCGAGCACGTCGATTTCCTCGTTGATGTCCGGATTATGACTTAGCAGTATTCTGACCGACTGCTCATCGAGTCCTTTGCAGGCGTCGTACAGCGAAGACGAAGTTTCCCAGTAATCGTCGACGCCGAGCAATTCGATCGCCGCCCCGTTCTTTTCGAGCCGTACATGACTGTTGCGCAGCCAACGCACGCCGAGCGCCTCGCTATACGCCTGAGTAATCGCCGCGACCGCCGCCGGGCCGCTCCAGAAATCGTGATTGCCGAGCACGCCGTAGATGCCTAAGGGCGCCTGCAAGCCCGCCAACGCGGCGATGCTGTTATCGAGATATTGGCGATCGAAACTGCCGACCGAATCCGACAAAAATTTGGTCGCGCCGGTAATGAAATCGCCCGTCAGCACCACCCAATCCGGGCGCTCCTGCATCGCCAGCGCCACGGCCCGGCGATACAGATCGGCATCAACGATCCACGACGCATGCAGATCGGTGAAATGCGCAATCCGTGCGCCATGAAACGCCGCCGGCAAACCCGGCAAGCGGATATCCACGCGACTTAACGTCAGCTCGCCGGGCGTGGTGTTGTAATAGCCTTTCCCCACGACGGCGGCAGCCAAACCGCGCAGACTCCAAGAAATAAATTTCCGGCGCGGCAAATACTTCGACATACTCTTCTCCATCAATGCTCCCGACCGTCGGCGCGCGCTTGCAGCAGCCAAGGAATATAGCGCCAACCCAGCAAGCCAAACGCGGCCAGCCAGCACAACGCCGCCAACGGCAGCCATAAGGCATAGAGCGACGGCGCGACTTGCGGCAACGCCAGCCGCACGAAGGCGCCGCCCAGCATCAGCCATAACACCCCCATATCGAGCGCGTCGAACGTCACTTTGCGCCCGGTATGACCTTTCGACAAACGCACGATCATCGCCGGAACGATCGTTCCCATTGCGCCGACGCCGAAGGTATGCAATGTAAGATTGCCGACGCCGCGCCATGCGCCGCTGCGTTCGAGCAGATCGAGCAGCAATTGCGCGATTATCGCCGCATAACCTAGATACATGATGCCGATATCCAGCCGCCGCAGCGCGCGCCACGGACTCCACCACAGCCAGCGCAGCAGCAGCACGGCGGCCAGCACTCCGTCGACCGTCGCCGCCAGCGACGACGGCAGCCACGCGGCAAAAATCGCGATACACGCCAAGCCCTTGATCGCATGATCGAGCAAGGGGTAACGCGGCACGTTTATCTGAAATACCCCCTTCATGAACTGCGTCAAGGTGCGCTCCAGCATCAGCAAAAAGCAGACGCGAAACAACGCCAAGGTCATCGTCTGGCCGGCGGCAAAACCGTCGGGACTCAACATCAGCCATTTGGCGGGCAGAAACAGCGGCAAGGCGAAAATAAAGTAGGCATTGTCGCGATAGCTGTCGGCAGCGCGATGGCGGATCAAAGTCGCCAGCAGCATCGCCACGACAACGGCAAGAAAGGTCAGATTCGACAGATAAAACAGCGGCAGCGGCCAAGCGCCGCCGCCGACCATGCCGATACGCTCGACCAGCCAGGCGGCGGCAAGAAACATCAAGGCCGCGCCATGATAGCCGCGAATCCCCAGCCAATTTTTGCTCGCCGTCAGCAAGAATCCGCCGAGCATCGCCCAACCGAAACCATAGAACATTTCATGCGCATGCCATTGCAAGGCCGACAGCGCAAAAGTCGGCGCTGGTGGGACGGCGCCGAGAAAAATCACCACCCAAGCCACGGGTAAAACCGCGCCCGCTACGCAGGCCAGCGCGAAAAACGGTCGAAAACCGACCAACCAAAGCGGACTCGCAGTCATGGATAGCAACGCCAAAGAGAATGTGCGTAGACTACGCGATTCGCCGATTCAAAAACGACGGCGCGCGCCTTGCCGCCTTCGTTGCCGTGTTTAACGATAGATCGAGACCGACCATGAATCTTCCGCGCCGCCGCTTCTTGCATATTGCCTTAAACGCCATCGCCCTGCCCCCGGCGCTGTGGCTCTCCGGTTGCGCTAAAAAACCGCGACGCGGCCAGCCGGTGGCGCGCGGCGCAACGGTGCTGGCCTTGGGCGATTCGATAACCTACGGCACCGGAGCGACACCCGAAACCGGCTATCCCAGCGTATTGGCGCAGCTTACCGGATGGAATATCGTCAATGCGGGCGTCCCCGGCGACACCTCGGAACAGGCTTTGCAGCGTCTGCCAGCCTTATTGCAAGAACATACGCCGGCGCTGGTGCTGGTCAGCATCGGCGGCAACGATTTCCTGCGCCGTCTGCCGACCGCAGCCACGCGCGCCACAATCCGCCGCATCTGCGAAACGACGCTCGCCGCCCGCGCGCAAGTGCTGCTGATCGCCGTCCCCGCCGTCAACCTCGCCGCCGTCGCTCGCTCGCTGGACGATCACCCGCTGTACGCCGAACTCGCCGACGAATTGAAACTACCGCTGCAACGCGGCGGCTGGAGCGAAGTGCTCGCCGACGCCAGCCTGCGCGCGGATGCGGTGCATGCCAACGCCCAAGGCTACGCCCGCTTCGCACAACGACTCGCCGCCACGGCGCGCGAAGCCGGCTTGCTCGACGAGCGCCGATAACCGACGCATCCGTCCCGCCAGCGCCGACTTTTCGCAGCGATCGTATCGCGCCGGGCGATGTCCGGATGC
>DATETD010000486.1:0-4168 GCA_035283885.1 Rhodocyclaceae bacterium | reverse complement strand
CGCGCCGGCTACGCACCGTGGCGATCGTCGACGAACTGCCCGAGGCGCAGTTCCTTTATCCCGAATTCATTCTATTCCGCCGCTTGTTCGAATGCGCCGGCATCCGCACCGTGGTCTGCGCACCGCACGAACTGAACTTCCACGACGGCGCGCTCTGGCATAACGATTGCGAGCAAGCGATCGATCTGGTTTATAACCGGCTGACGGATTTCGCGCTGGAGGGGTTGGAATTATCGCCTTTGCGCAACGCCTGGCTAGCAGACGCCGCCGCGATCACGCCGCATCCTTATGCGCATGCGCTTTACGCCGACAAGCGCAATCTGGTGGCGCTGACCGACGACGCTTTGCTGCAAGGCTGGGGCGTCGCCGCCACCACGCGCGCCACGCTCGCGGCGGGCATTCCCAAAACCGAGCACGTCGCCGCCGCCGATGCGGCGTCGCTGTGGGCGCGACGCAAACAACTCTTCTTCAAACCCGCCGCTGGCTTCGGCTCGCGCGCCGCCTACCGCGGCGACAAAATGACGACGCGCGTCTTCGATGCGATTCTCGCCGAAAGCGCAACCACGCCTTACATCGCCCAAGCCCTGGCGACGCCGACCTCGCGCCGCATGCGCCTGGTCGACCAGCCGGTCGAACTGAAACTCGATTTGCGCAATTACGTCTATGACGGAAAAGTGCAACTGTCGGCGGCGCGTCTATGGCAAGGCCAAACCACCAACTTCCGCACGCCGGGCGGCGGCTTCGCGCCGGTGCTGACGGTGCCGACACGCTGCAAACAAGGAGCCACATGAAAATCTTCGGTCTGGCCGGTTATTCCGGCGCGGGTAAAACCACCCTGCTCGAAGCCTTGATCCCGCGTTTCACCGCCGCCGGCTTGCGCGTGTCGCTGATTAAGCACGCTCATCATCGTTTCGATATCGATCAACCCGGCAAGGATTCGTTTCGCCTGCGCGAAGCCGGCTGCAGCGAAGTGCTGCTGGTGTCCGATCAACGTTGGGTGTTGATGCACGAATTGCGCGGCGAGGCGGAACCCTCGCTCGACGAACAGATCGCACGCTTCTCGGAGTGCGATCTGCTGCTGGTCGAAGGCTTCAAACACAATCCCATCCCCAAACTCGAAGTACATCGCCCGGAAATCGGCAAGCCGCTGCTCGCCGGCAGCGGCATCGAAACCATCGTCGCCATCGCCACCGACCGGCCCGACCTCGTCGCAACGCAATCCTCGTTGCCGGTGCTCGATCTCAACGATCGCGACGCCATCGCCCAATTTATTCTTCATCATCAGGAGTTGCTATGACCATGCTGAGTTTCGAAGACGCCCTGGCGCATTTGTTTACGGTGGCGCAAAGCGCCGAGCAACGTCCGCGCGAGATCGAATCCGTCGCCACGCTGAGCGCACAGGGACGGATTCTGGCGCACGACCTCGTATCGACCGTCGATGTGCCGCCGCTCGACAATTCGGCGATGGACGGCTATGCGCTACGCTGCGCCGACGTCGCCGCGCCGGGTAGCCGTTTGCCGATCGGCCAACGCATCGCCGCCGGCCAAGTCGGGCAGCCGCTTGTCCCCGGCAGCGCCGCGCGCATCCTCACGGGCGCGCCGGTTCCGGAAGGCGCCGACGCCGTGGTGATGCAAGAGCACTGCGAACTCGATAGCGATTGCGTGATCGTCAATCATATGCCGCGCCTCGGCGCGAATATCCGCCGCCGCGCCGAGGATATCGGCGTAGGCCGCGGCGTACTGACGCAAGGCCAGCGGCTCGACGCGCGACATCTCGGCGTCGCCGCCTCGGTCGGCGCCGCGCGGCTTCAAGTCTTCCGCCGTCTGCGCGTCGCGCTGTTCAGCACCGGCAACGAACTCACTGCGCCCGGCGAGGCGCTCAAACCTGGCGGCATCTATAACTCCAACCATACGACGCTATATTCCTTGTTGGTCGGCCTGGGCTGCGAAGTCACCGATCTCGGCAACGCACCCGACCAATTGCAAGCGACGCGCACCCTGCTGCGCCATGCCGCCGTCGCGCACGACCTGATCGTCACCAGCGGCGGCGTCTCGGTCGGCGACGAAGACTACGTCAAACCCGCCGTGATCGCCGAGGGACGGCTCGATCTATGGAAGATCGCGATCAAGCCCGGCAAACCCCTGGCTTCGGGACGCATCGGCCAAGCGGCGTTTATCGGTCTGCCCGGCAATCCGGTATCGAGCTTCGTCACCTTCGTCATGCTGGTGCGCCCCTTCATTCTCAAACTGCAAGGCGCTGCGCTCACCGCGCCGCGCGCGCAAGCGCTACGCGCCGGCTTTGCATGGAAGGGCGATGCGCGCCGCGAATTTCTGCGCGCCCGCCTCGATCCGCACCAGCCCGGCAGCGTCGAACTGTTCCCGCATCAAGGTTCGGGCGTGTTGACCTCCTGCAGCTGGAGCGACGGCTTGATCGACAATCCCCCCAACACGCCGCTCGCCGTCGGCGATACGATCTCGTTTATCCCCTTCACCGAACTGCTGTAAGCGATCATGCAAATCACCGTACTTTTCTTTGCCGGACTGCGCGAAGCGCTAGGACATACCGCGATCCGCCTCGAACTGCCGCCGCATGTCGGCAACGTCGGCGCCTTACGCGATTACTTGATCGCCCAAGGCCCGGAATGGGCTGCGCTCGGCAGCGCGCGCAATTTGCGCGCCGCCGTCAATCAGCAGATGGCGGGATTCGATGCGCCGATCGAGGCCGACGACGAAATCGCGTTTTTCCCGCCGGTTACCGGCGGCTAAGCGGCGGTTAAGCGCTATGGAAACCTTTAGCATCGACGTCCGAGCCGCCGATTTCGATCCCAACGCCGAAATCGAGGCGCTGACGGCCCATAACCTGCAGATCGGCGCGGTTGCAAGTTTCGTCGGCCTAGTGCGCGCCGATACGCAGAAAGTCGGCGCTGACGAGACGGATAGCATCCGCGCGGATAGCGTTCGCGGCATGAGCCTGGAACACTATCCCGGTATGACCGAAAAGGCGCTGACGGCGATTGTCGACGAAGCGCGCCAACGCTGGGAGTTGCTCGGCGTGCGCGTGATCCACCGCATCGGCCCGCTACGCCCCGGCGAACGCATCGTCTTGGTCGCGGTCGCCTCCAGCCATCGCGGCGACGCCTTCGCCGCCTGCGAATTCATCATGGACTACTTGAAGACCCGCGCGCCGTTCTGGAAAAAAGAAGCCACCGCCCAAGGCCACCGCTGGGTCGATGCGCGCGAAACCGACCAGTCCGCCGCACAACGCTGGAACGAATCGTCGAAAAATTCAACATCGCAGTAGCACATGGCCGATTTTTTGCTATACTGCGTGGCTTCGGGGCGTGGCGCAGCCTGGTAGCGCACTTGCATGGGGTGCAAGGGGTCGTGAGTTCGAATCCCACCGTCCCGACCAATAAAAACAAGCACTTAGGCCAGTCTTCGGACTGGCCTTTTTGTTTGCTGGAACTACTTTTCAAAAAAGTGCCCAACAAAGTGCCCAACAACTTCGAAAGCTAGGGGCAGACATCCACCGCTGCCCAACACCGCCGCCAGCGCTACAGCCGGAACCTCTGTCGCGGGGTTGATGCCCACCGCCCCAATAGAGTGTGCAATAGTTGTTACGCCGCAACGCCCATATATCCCGCAAACCCGGCATCGTCCATTTCCCGGCCTGCCTGCTCATCCGCCGCCAGAATCAGCCGCTCCAGCATCACACGCCGACTGACCCCGTGATGCCGTGCCAGACGATCAAGCGCCAAGTCCGCTGCCGTCGATACCCATGCCTGTAACCGGCGCTCGCCGTTGTCACCTGCGGTACTGCGCCGCGCCCGATAGGCTGCTTGTCGTTCGTTCGATGTTGCCATGATGACTCCATCGTTAGGCTGTAACAGAGTCAGTATAGCGTCGTTACAGTGAAACGCCAGCGACGACATTCTGATTTTGCGAAACAGATTCATCCATCCCGGCCCGGATCATCAAGCAGTTCAAGGCCCAACTTATCCAACCGCCGATTCAACATCCCAAGCCGTTCGGCAATGCCCGCCCATGACGCATTGGCAAAAGCGGCATACTCGGCTTTCAGCCGTTCAAAGGTGCGCCAGTGCATCCCCTTGGGCTTGCCGCCTTCCGGGTTCGCTATCCCGGCTCCCCATCCAAGCCGCCGCCGGAT
>DATETD010000485.1:0-2993 GCA_035283885.1 Rhodocyclaceae bacterium | reverse complement strand
GCGACGGTGGCGGCGATAACAGCGACGCGCGCGGCGGGCGCGCGCGTGGTGGCGGTGGGCACGACCTCGTTGCGCGCCTTGGAGTCTGCTGCGGATGTCGACGCGCCCGGAAACGTAAAGGTCGGCGCTGGCGAGACGGCGCTGTTCATTACTCCGGGCTATGAATTTCGTGTGGTCGATGTCTTGGTGACGAATTTTCATTTGCCGAAATCGACGTTATTGATGCTGACGGCGGCGTTCGGCGGTTACGACGCGGTGCGCGCGGCCTATCGGTGGGCGATAGACGCGAACTACCGATTTTTCAGTTATGGCGATGCAATGTTGATTCATAAAGCGAGTGGCGATAGATGAAATTCGAATTGATGGGCCGCGACGGCGCGGCGCGGCGCGGCGTGTTGCGGCTTGCGCACGGCGCGGTGCAGACGCCGGCGTTCATGCCGGTGGGCACCTATGGCAGCGTCAAGGCGATGGCGCCGCACGAACTGAAATCCTTGGGCGCGGGCATGGTGTTGGGCAATACCTTCCATCTCTGGCTCAGACCGGGGATGGAGATCGTTGCGGCGCATGGCGGTTTGCATCGCTTTATGAATTGGGATGGCCCGATCTTGACCGATTCGGGCGGATTTCAAGTGTTTTCGCTCGGCGAATTGCGCAAAATCACCGAAGAAGGGGTGAAATTCGCCTCGCCGATCAATGGCGACCGCCTGTTTTTGACGCCCGAAGAATCGATGCGGATTCAGCATTGCTTGAATTCGGACGTGGTGATGATTTTCGACGAATGCACGCCGTATCCCGCCGATTTGCGTCAGGCGGCGGAGTCGATGCGCCTGAGTCTGCGCTGGGCGCGTCGTTCGCGCGACGCGCACGATCGGCTGGAAAATACCAACGCCTTATTCGGCATCGTGCAGGGCGGCATGCACGAGAGCTTGCGCGACGAATCCTTGGCCGGATTGACCGAGATCGGGTTCGACGGCTTCGCCTTGGGCGGTTTGTCGGTCGGCGAGCCGAAAGAGGATTTCGCGCGCATCCTCGACTACAGCGCGCCGCGTTTGCCCGAGCATAAACCGCGCTATCTGATGGGCGTGGGCACGCCCGAGGACTTGGTGTTCGCCGTCGGCAAGGGAATCGATATGTTCGATTGCGTGATGCCGACGCGCAACGCCAGGAACGGCTGGCTATTCACGCGTTATGGCGATATCAAGATCAAGAATGCGCGCTACAAGCAGGATACGCGGCCTTTGGACGAGCAGTGCGGTTGCGAAACCTGTCGTTATTACACGCGTAGTTACCTGCATCACCTGCATCGGATCGGCGAAATCCTCGGCGCGCGACTGAATACTTTGCACAATCTTTTCTATTACCAAAGTTTGATGGCCGAGATGCGAGCGGCGATAGAAGCCCAGAAATTCGCAGAATTTGTGTCGAAGTTTCATCGCGATAGGGCGATTAACGACAATTAAATATATTCGAATCGGTTTGTCGGAGACATGATGTCGATATGGTTTTCGCGCGCTGCGCCGCAAAAAAGGCGTTGACAAGGGAGGGTGGCGGCCTATAATTCGCGCCCATTCGGCTTGCGCCACAGTGTTCTCCCAGCGATGGTTGCGACCGCAGATATCAGGAGGTTGTCATGTACAGTCTGTCCAGATTTTTAGTAGCGGCCAATAAAGCGACGCTGGAAACCGCTTTATCCTTGGGTAATATCGCCTTTACCGGCGTGGAGCGCGTCGCGACCCTAAACTTGAATATGGCGCGTTTGCTGATCGAAGAAAGCATCGCCAATGCGCGGGAGTTGTTGGCGTCCAAGGATGTGCGCGCCTTGTTGAATTTGCAAAGCGCCTTGGTTCAGCCTTCTCTGGAAAAATTCTCGGAATATTCGCGCGATATGTACAGCATCGCCTACCAGACGCAGGACGAATTGATCAAGGCGGTCGAGAGCAACCTTGCGGATTTCAATAAGGAAGTGATCGCCACGCTGGATCAACTCGGCAAGAGTCAGTTGCCGGGCGCCGATCGAGTGGCGGCGGCGTTGAAGTCGACGATCGCGGCCGTCAATGCGGCTTACGATATGTTGGTTAAATCGATTCGCCAGCTTGGGCATTTATTGAATTTGGACGACGCCGATGTGCAATTGGTGACGCTCCCGCTGGCTTCGGCGGTCGGGTCGATCGCCAAAACGGGCAAAAAAGCCGCAAAAGCGGCGCCGCGGAATTCTGCGAAGGTCGAACCGACCCCTGCAAACTGAGTTAGTGTTGTCTCCTCCTCTGGCCCCGTATGGGGCTGGATTCGACCCGGTGCTTCGGTACCGGGTTTTTTTTGTCGACGATTTCAGTTCGCAGGCGGCACTGGCATCATCCGGCGGTTGCTCAATGCAATCCAGCCGCTAATCACGCGGTAGAGCACCCAGAGTCCGGCGACGATAATCACGACAATTGCCGCTGGAATGCCGATCAGCGTGATCGCCAATAAGCCGGCCACCAGCATCCATAAGGCGGCGTACCAGAAGGTGCGCAGTTGCCAGCGCCAATGGCTTTCAAGCCAGGTGGCGCGCACCTGAGAGCGCGTGACGTAGTTGACGATCACGGCGAGAATCGACGGCCAGCCGAAGATGAAGGCGCCGACGATGGTGGCCGAACTCAAAATGCCCGAGGCGGCGGAGAGGGCGTGCAAGCCGTACATGATGTGGCACCAGGTGCGCGGGCCGCTGTCGTCGACATGGTCGCTTTCGATCATTGGGTTCATGGGCGTATCCTTAAAGCGAATCGACCGGCGGGCGCAAAGCAGCGCGCCGACGCCAATTCGATGCTATTTAATTTTATTCGATTTCGATTTGGGCTGCCATTTTGCGGCGAGTCGATCGAAAACCCCATCCTTCTTCATGCTTTCCAGCGCCGCTCGGCATTTTTCCACGGTCTCGTCGGGAGTTTTTAGGCTGAACGCCAAATAGAGGCTGCCGGACACCTCGTCGAGTTTCATCAGCTTTTCCATCGAGC
>DATETD010000484.1:0-3527 GCA_035283885.1 Rhodocyclaceae bacterium | reverse complement strand
GTTGACGGCGCATGGGCGGGCGCAAGCCGCTGAAGTGGCTGAAGTTTTGCGCGACACGCCATTTTCGCGCGCATATGCGTCCGAATTTCCGCGCGCGCAGCAGACGCTTGCGCCTATCCTGGCCTACCAGGCGTGCGACGCCCTTGTCGATGCGCGGATCAACGAACGCAAGTCGGGGCTGGACGGTCAGCCGTGCGCGGCGTTCGATCGATGGGTCGATGCCGATCCGGCGACGCCGCTGCCGTGCGGCGAGTCCTTCGTCGAGCAGATGGCGCGGGTGCGCGCTTTTATGGACGAAGTCGCCGCGCTCGATCCCGACGCGACGGTGTTGGCGGTGTCGCACGAAAATCCTATTTTGGCTGCATTGGCGGTGGCGGGCATGCCGGCGGCGCAGGCGGCGCGCGGGCGCGTGGCGAATTGTGCTCGTGTCGAAATTCAATGGCCGTTATCGGTGTAGTCGAGCGATGGAAAAGAGTCTAGGTCGATTCGAAATTCAGCGCGAGTTGGGGCGCGGCTCGCAGAGCGTGGTTTATCTCGCGTGGGACGAACAGTTGCAGCGCGAAGTGGCGATCAAGACCTTGCACTTCTCGCGCCCGGACGCGCAACGCAATGCCGCTTTGCTCGAAGAGGCGCGTGCAGTCAGCCGCTTGCGTCATCCGAATCTGGTGCCCTTGTTCGACGTGGGCGAGGAAGATGGGAATCCTTATCTGGTGTTCGAGTATGTCGAAGGCTCGAATCTGGCGGAGTTGTTGGCTCGCGAGGGGCGCTTCAATGCGGCGCGCACCGCCGATCTGATGCGGCAGGTATTCGATGCGCTGGCGATTGCGCATGCATCGGGAATTATCCACCGCGACCTCAAACCTTCGAACATTTTGATGGATGCGCAGGGTCGTCCGCGCGTGATGGATTTCGGCATTGCCGCGCGCATGGACGCCGATGCGTCGGCCAAGGAGAGCAGCGGTTTGTCGGGCACCTTGAATTATCTGGCGCCGGAATATGTCGAAAGTCGTCGCGTCGACGCCAGGAGCGATGTGTATGCGGCGGGTCTGGTGATGATAGAGATGCTGTCGGGTAAGCCGCCGATTAGCGGCGACACTCCGGCGGCGGTGGTTTTTCAGATACTCAATGGTACGATCGCCTTGCCGACGACGGGCAATATCGATCAGAAATTGGCCAGCATTATCTTGAAGGCCTGCGCGCGCGATCCCGAGGTGCGCACGGAAAGCGCGGCCCAGGTCAAGGCGCAGCTCGACGAGTATCTCGGTGCGGCGGCGACGCCTATCGTGTATTCGGGTGCGGGCGACAGCAAAAAAGTCGATACGCTGGAGTTTCTGCTGCGCCGCATGCGGCATAAGGCGGATTTCCCCGCGCTGTCGGAATCGGTGGCCGCGATCAACAAACTGACGCGCACCGACCGCGAAAGCCTCAACAAGCTATCGAACACGATACTCAAGGATTATGGCCTGACGAACAAGATCTTGCGCATGGTGAATTCGGTCGGCTATCGATCGGCGAATGGCAGTGGGATCAGCACGATATCTCGGGCGATTATCGTGCTGGGGTTCGACGCCTTGCGCAACATCGCCATCAGCGTGCTGCTGTTCGATCATTTGCAAGATCGAGGCGGGGTGCGCGAAATGAAGGAGGCGTTTTTGCGCGCCAATCTCGCCGCGACCCTGGCGCGCAATGTCGGCAAGCTATCGATGCCGAGGGAGGCGGAGGAGGCATATGTCTGCGCCTTGTTCCATAATCTGGGACAGATTTTGTCGCAATTCTATTTTCCGGAAGAGGCCGACGAGATCCGGCGCATCATCGTGCAGAAAGGCTATTCGGACGAAATGGCTTCGACGCAGATTTTGGGGATTTCGTTTTCGGAACTCGGCATGGGTGTGGCGCGGCACTGGGATTTCCCGGCATCGATTATTCATAGTCTGTTGCCCTTGTCGTCGTCCGCCGTCAGAAAACCCGCGACCCAGGAAGAAGCCTTGCGCGTTTTGTCCGGCTTCGCCGGCGAAATTTGCAGCATGATCGCTTCGGCGCCGAAGGAAAAGCAGCGCGAGGCGATCGCCGTCGTGCGTCAGCGCTTTGTGGCGGCCTTGACGTTTACCGATGAGCAGCTCAACGACATCATCGAGAAATCCTACCGCGAGGTGATGGAGACCGCGCAGGTCTTGGGCGTGAATCTGACGCAAAGCCCGTTTGCCAAGCAAATAAAAACATGGATAGGGCCGCCGACGGGACGAACGATGGCGGTCGAAGAGGATGCGCTCGAAGGCACGATGCTGGGGCTGCGCTCTCGCCCCGAGGCGGCGCTCGGCGAGGATGGCGGCAACGATCTGTCGACGATGGCGCAAAGCATACTTTCAGCCGGGATTCAGGATATCAGCAATGCATTGGTGGATAATTTTTCGCTGATCGACATCTTGCGCATCACTTTGGAAACCATGTATCGCGCAATGGGTTTTCAGCGGGTGTTGTTATGTTTGAAGGATCAAAAGTCCGGCAATATGGTCGGGCGCTTCGGTTTCGGCACCGACGCCAACGATCTGGCGCGTAAATTCAGCTTTTCCTTGAACGATGCGCCGAATGTCTTCCAGACCGTGGCGCGCAAGGGACTGGATATCATCATCAGCGATGTCGCCGACCCCAAAATCGTCGATCGGATTCCGGCGTGGTATCACAAACTGATCAGCGCGCGAACCTTCGTGTTGTTTCCAATGATCATCAAGGATAACCCGGTGGCGCTGATCTATTGCGACCGCGAAAATGCTGGGAGTATCGTGATTGCCGAGAAGGAGCTGACCTCGCTGAAAACCTTGCGCAATCTGGCGTTATTGGCGATCAAACAGTCGCTTTAATGATGATTGTAAGAGCGATGCCTTGGGGCGCGTAGCCGTCTCGCCAGCGCCGACTTTTGCGGCGCGCACGCTTTCCCTTCGTGCGATGAACTGGGTTGACATCCTCCTCGGCCTGAAGGCCAGAGATTCCTACGGCGCTATGCATGAGCAAGCTCACGTTGAGTCGCTTCGGTGGGTTCCTGTTTCACAGAGCGGCCCGACTGCGCCGACTCTCCACAGGCTAACACGGCATGCCCTGCCGCTAAAATATTCATCGCGCCAACATAGTCGGCGTTCTCTTCGAATCCACAATCGACGCAGGCGAATCGCTCTTGTGTCTGGCGATTGTCCGCCGACACATGGCCGCAACACGGGCAGGTTCGGCTGGTGTTTCGTGGATTGACGGCGACAACCTGGCCGCCGAGCCACCTTGACTTGTACTCCAGTTGCCGCCTGAATTCACCCCATCCTTGATCGAGGATGGATCGATTGAGGCCGGACTTCTGGCGCACTTTTTTTCCGGGCGCATCGCTCGTGCCTGCTGCCGATTTGGACATGTTCCGTACCTGCAAATCTTCTACAACGACGACGACGTGGTTTTTGCAAATCGTGGTTGAGGTCTTATGCAGGAAATCGCGGCGGATATGGGCGATGCGGGTATGAATCTTCTGGACTTTGGCCTTGGCCTTT
>DATETD010000483.1:0-9293 GCA_035283885.1 Rhodocyclaceae bacterium | reverse complement strand
CATCGGCCAGGCGTTGCAATACCGCGCTCGCACCAACGATAGCCGTCGGCGGTTTGGCTTCGTCATGACTATGCTCCTCGCCGCCATGCGCGCGCGCCTCCGCCATTGCCGATGCGACCATGACCAAGACCATCCATTGTTTAAGCATGACTCGCTCCCCGCTTGCGGCGGCGCAAAGCCAGCCAAACACCGCCGCCGCACACTATCGCGCCAACGATGCCCGCTATCGCCCACGCGCGCCGAGAAAATTCGGACGCGCCGCTCGCCGACGGCGGCGATGCGGGGATATCCAGATTGAGCGAGAGCAGATCCGCCGTCTCGCCCGCCTCGACGACAATCGTCAGCGGATGCTTGCCTGCCGCCAGCGGCGCGGCGAGATTCGCGACATACACGCCGGGCGCCGCCTCGGCGGCGACGCCTTTGACGCCTGCGCCTTCCAACTCCACCGTGGCCTGGGTCACCGGCTCGTTACCAGCGAAACGATCCACATAAATTATCAAATGCTTGCCTTCGAGAACGACGACGACTTCGAACTCCTCGGTCGCCGCCGCGGCGCGCGGCGCTAAACTGGGGCTTGAGATCGAACTTGTAGTGGGCGGCGCAGGCGGCGCGCTATGGTCTTCGCCCTCATGCGCCAACGCCGCCATCGCCATAAAAGCCGTAACGAAAACAACCATAAGCCTCCCGATTTTCACGGCGTCACCCCCAAGGATTGATTCAAACGCGATATCGCCGCCGCACGCGCCACGCGCTGACGGTCGAGCGCGGCATGCGCATCGTAAGCCGTCGCGCGCATACGCAACAAGGTCGCCAGATCGGACTCGCCGAGCGCAAACGCCTTTTCGCTGAGACTTAAATTATCGGCGCCGAAGGCCTGACGCACCTGCGCCAACAAAAGCTGCCGCTCCGCCGCCTCCAGCGCGTGCTGTGCGCGCTGTTTCTCCTGCGGCCAACGCGCGGCGGCGCGACGCATCTCGGCCTCGACGCGCTCGACCTCGGCCTGCGCCGCCGCCGTCTCGCGCCGCCGCTGCGGCGTCGATGCAAAAGGCAGCGTCAATTCAATCCCCAAACGATTAGCATATTCCTCGTTGAAGTCGCCGCGTTCGCGCTGCACGCGCAAGGCCAGCTTGGGTGCGGCGCGTGCCGTCGCCTCGGTCGCCTTGAGTCGAGCGCGCGCGCTACGCGCCGCCGCCGCCGCCGCGGCCAAGTGCGGATGCAGCACCGCGATCGGCTCGCGGCTCTCTTCGCGCGGATTCGTTCGCGGCACAGGCGCCGGCGCTTCTTCGGCCAGTTCCGTCGGCGGCTGCGCCCCGGTCAGCAGGCGTAGGGTCTGCTCGCTCTGCAATAGCATCGCCTCGGCCTCGACCGACTCGGCCTGCGCCGCGAGCACTTCGGATTGCGCCAGATTGGCGTCGATGCGCGACAACTCGCCGGCTTGGTAGCGCCGACGCACATCCTGCTCCAAAGCGCGCGCCGTATCGAGCCGACGCAAGGCCAGCGCCTGCGTCTGTCGCGCCGCCGCCAGCGCCCACCACGCCTCGCGCAACTCGCCGGCCAATTCCCAGCGCAACGCGGCGCGCCTGGCGGCAAGCTCGTCGACGTGACTTAGCGCCTCGTCCGCACGCGCCGCCTGCTGTCCGGGCAACCACAAGGGCGCGGCGAGTTCAAGCTCCCACTCCTGCTTACCCCGATTGCGATTGAAGCGGTCGTTCGCATGGCCGAAGCTCAAGGCCGCCGGCCCCGGCAAAACACCCGCTGCCAACTCCTGCGCCGCACGCGCCCCCTGCTCGCGCGCCTCCAGGGCAGCGGCCTCGGGATGCAAACGCCAGGCGAGTTCCATTGCCGCGGCCAGCGTGTTCGTCGGCGGATCGGCGGCGGCAGCTACGCCTACGGCGCCGCAGAGCATGCAGATCGCAAGTAAACGAGAGAATTTCATAAAGAGACGCCCAGAAGAGACGAGCTAAAAGGGCGATCATACAAGCTCGATTCCGACGGCAGGCTGACGCGTCGCTTACATTTCCGTAATCTGGAGAAAAGTCGGCGCTGGCGGGACGGATAGCGCACTGCCCCAATAACCACCTAACTACCGGCAATACTCGATGCTATGAGGAAGCCGAAGCCATCGTTCCGACACCCGGCATACGCGGCAATTCGATCGCGTCGAGCATGTTTTTGACGCGCAAGCCCAGTTCGGTATCGCCTTCTACGCTCAAAGACCGATTGAAGAACAAGGTATCCGCATCTTCCTGGCGCGTCGCCAATTGCAGAAAGGTGGATAGCCGCGCGGTGAAATGCAAATCCGGTTTGACCGGAGGATGCAGCAAAGGCCTGAAGCGGCCATCGCTATAGGTGAAATCCGCCACCCCGCCGGTATCCGACACCGTCACGCGGAAATTGCGCCCGACCAGATCGTTCAAGCTATCGGCGGGCAGCACGCCCAATTTACATGCCGCATTCAACGCCAAGGCCAGATTGACCGAATGCGGCCATTGCGGCAAACGTGCGCCGATGCGCGCGACGAACGACGGCAGGGTGAACGAAGCGATGGTCGGCGGGGCGGGAAGCACAAAGCGGGGCTGCGACATGAATACTCTCCTTCAAAGGGTTTGCCGAACGATTCCAGCCCGACCGTGCCAGAAGCCGTCGACCAATCCCGCCGGCGCCCAAGCGGGATCGTCGGCGACGGTCTGCTGCCGGCGAGCCGCGTCGAAGGCGTCGATAATAGCAAAGGTCTGCATCGGCTGCGGACTGATGCGCACAGCTTCGATCCCCTTCGCCATCAACTCGGGCATCTGCGCCAGCAAGCTATAGGTCTGCGCCGACAGAGTCTGAATCCCGTTCAGCGTCAAGAACGCTTGGTCTTCGCGCGTATTCACCAGCAAGCCTTCGGGATGATCCAGACACTTGAATTGGCAATCGTCCTTGTTCAATCCATAGTGACGCGCGGTAAAGCAACGCGCCGAGAACGCCAAAGCCAACTTGCCGAACGCGAACACCTCGGTCGACATGCCGACAGGGCGCGTCGCGTGCAAGCCTTCGATGACTTCGCCCGAGACTTCAAGCGGCGGCACCCAGCGCTGCGCGCCCTGACGTGCGAAGAAATCCAATGTCTGTGCGTTATAGATATTCAGATGCGACCCGGCGACAAATGGCATGCGATGGTCGCATGCCAGTTTAACCGCGCCCAGATCGTTGGCTTCGATCATGCCGCCCGCTTCGTCCATCAACCGACGCAACGCCTTGAGATCGCTTTCCGATTCGAGTAGCGCCTGCGCCGACAACACCACATCCTTACCGGCGTCGCGCAGATCGCGCGCCAAGCCGATCCAATCGGAGGTGCGCAACTGCTGACGACGCGAACACACCACCTCGCCGAGGTAGATGCGATCGATCGCCGCATGCTGCGCGGCCTGGGCGTAGAACTCCATGACCTCGGCCTTGGGCCAATAAAACAGCAGCGGTCCTAGGGTAATTTGCATCGATTATCTCCACGGGCGGTTATACGCGCCCAAAGTCACTTGCGCGCCTTCGGCCACCTTGCCCAGTTCCGCTTGCCACGCGGGCTTGACGGAATAACGCTCGGGCGAAGCCGCCGCCGCATCGATCGCCTGGCGCAAGGTGCGCGTAACTTGGCCGACATACGTCGGGCTGCGCTGCCGCCCTTCGACCTTGAGCGCCGCGACGCCGATACGGATGATTTCGGGCAACATCGACAGCACATTCAGGCTGGCCGGTTCTTCCATCGCATAATAGGTGTCGCCCTGCACCGTGAAACGTCCTTTGCAAATGGTCGGGTAACCGGCGTTCTCGTCGTCGGCGAAACTGTCGATCAACACCCCGTTCAGGCGCACATCCATCGCCTGCGGCCTTTTCTCCCACTGCACGTATTTGGCCGGCGAACACGCGCCGACGGTGTTCGGCGATTCGCCGGTCGCATACGACGACAGCCAGCAGCGGCCTTCGTTCATCACGCACAAGCTACCGAAGCCGAACACCTCGATTTCGACATCGGTATTACGAATCACATGCTCGACCTGCGCCAAAGTCAGCACGCGCGGCAACACCGCGCGCTGGATGCCAAAGCGTTCGCGACAGAAATTGATCGCCTCGTAACTGGTGGCCGACGCCTGCACCGAGAGATGACGCCGTAAATCCGGATACTTATTAGCGGCATACTCCAGCACGCCGGGATCGGCGACGATCACCGCATCGGCCCCCATCTGCGCGGCCAAATCGACCGAATGCGTCCAATCGTCGAAACGCCCCATTTGCGCATAGGTGTTGATCGCGGCCAGCACTTTGCGTCCGCGCTGATGGGCATAGCGCACGCCTTCGGTCAGGCCTTTCTCGTCGAAATTCAGCCCGGCGAAGTTGCGCGCATTGGTGTCGTTGCGAAAGCCCATGTACACCGCATCGGCGCCGTTATCGATCGCGGTCTTGAGCGCGGCGAGACTACCCGCCGGACAAATCAGCTGAGGTTTTTGCGGCATAGGCTTTAGCGCGGTTTGTAACGCGCATCGATTTCGGCCACACTGGATTGCACCAGACGCTGCACCATGCTATCCAAGGTCACGCCGCCCGCCGCGCCTTGCGACACGCCCATGACGGAAGACGACTTCGAACCCAATTCCATTTTATCTTCGACATAACCCGTCGCCACCTGCTCGGTGGTGTTGGCGTCGAGAATCTTGTAACGCAGACCGATAATCCACACCCCGGCGGTTTCGCCGGTCTTGACCGAAGAAGCCACGGTGCTCGCCGCCGCACCGCCCAAGCCGGGGATGAACAAACCGGCCAAACCGCCGACCGCCTTGCCGTCGAAACCCGATTGCGCTTCGGCAACTTGTTCGGCTTTCAACACATCGAACTTGACCACCCATTTGGTGGTCTTCAGCTTGCCTTTCTTCAGGAATTTCGCCACCTCTTCGGCGTCGCCCAACGAATACGCCAATTGGAACTCCTTCATGATCGGCGCCAGATCGGCGCGTTCGAGCACCTTGAAATTGGCGCGACCGAGCTCCAGTTCGGCATAATCGGCGATATTGTTGGCGCCGAATTTCTGCGTGAAGGTGGCGTTAGTGCTCTTGATGTCGCCCGGCAGCACGATCAGCACCGGGCCGGGCTTGGCGGCGTTGGCGTATTCGACCGGTTTATACAGCGCCTTGTCGGCCATCTGATTGGCTTGATCCGACGCGCTCGACGAAGGTTGCGGCCCATCGGCGAAAGCGACGGCAGCGAAAAGGGAAGACAGTATTACGACGGCAAATTTCTTTTTCATAAAATACCCTTTGATAAAAATCGATCAACGCGAAGCGCAATAATCGCGAAACAATTTCCCAACAATTTCATCGGCCTGGTCGTTAAGCAGCCGCTGCACCGCCGCCTTCTGCCGCCGCCCCGTGTAAGCGCCCGACGACACGCTCACATTCGCCAACACCTGCCCGGCGGTCGAGGCCAGACTGAACGTCGTTTGCACATCGACCTCGTCGATGCCGAGCACCGGATTGACGCCGGATTCGGTTTCCACGCTGCCGCGCATCAATAAATCCGCTCCGGCGCGCGTCGGCACGGCGCGCAAACCCACGGCGGTCATGCGCGCTTGGATCGCTTGCAGCAAAGCCGCCGATTGTCCCGCATCGCCCGCCATCGCGACCATGATTTTTTTGTTCTTCAGCACGTCTTTGCACGAAATCGAGAGAAATTCCGCCGCTTTGACCTTCTCGCCGGCATCCGATTCGTCGAATGTAAAGCCGCCGGCGCCCGAAAACACCTTGCCGACTTGAGCGTTGCCCAGACGCGCTGGCGCGTCCTCGCCCAGGGTGCGGCTGTCCACCTTGGCGAGATGCGCGCCGCCCTTGGCCGCGCTCAAACGGTTGCGCGCCAGATCGGCGAATTTCCCTTTGGGATACTGACTCAAATAGGAATCGAAATCCGCCGGATTGGCGCTGCCCTGTATCGAATTCCAATACGCCAACTCCACCGCCTCGGCATTCGGTTTGCCCTGATCGCCGGCGATCGGCGCGACGAAATACAGATCGCCGCCCTTCAAGCTGCTTTCCTCGCGCGGCGACTGCTTACGTCCAAGATCGGTCTCCGATTCCTTTTCGACGCCGTCGCGCGTGCGCTTGAACACCTGCTCTATCGTCAAACCCGGCACCTTGATGTTCGCCATCAAGTGCTTGGTGTATAAGCCGTTTTTCCCCGTGCCGTCGCTGGCCTCGGTGCCCGGCGCGGTCGAAAAGGCGACCAGCGAACCGCTGGGCGCATCCATCGGCGCCAAGCCGCGCGACTTGAGCGAGCGCGTCTTGATGAACGGGTTATTGCGACAGGCGTCCAACACCACGAGATTGACGCGATTCTTGGCGTCCTCCATATAGCGCATCACCATATTCGCCTGCACCGCATGGTCTTCGACGTCCTTTTCATGACGAAACGCCACGCCGATCGGTAACAGATAATTTTCGCCATTGACCTGAACGCCATGACCGGCGAAAAAGAAAAAGCCGATGCCGTCGTTGCCCTTGATCTTCTCGCCGAACTCGCGAATCGCACGCTTCATTCCCTCGCCATCCTGATTCAAGCGAATCGCGACCTCGAAGCCGACGCTGCGCAAGGCGTTGCCTAAATCTTGCGCATCGTTGACCGGATTGTCCAATTGTCCGATCGAATAATTATTGTTGCCGATCAGCAACGCAAACTTGCGCTCGGCGGCCTGTGCGGAGAACACGCTCAACCCTATCGCCAGCAACAACCAGTACGCGCTACGCATCGCATTCCTTTCCGTTGGCCGCAGTTTCGCGACATGGCCGTTCGCATGTCGCCTATCAAACCCGCGATTTTACCGCGTGAAAGTCGGCGCTGGCGAGACGGCTCGCAGGATTCGACTGCGGATACCCCCTATCCCTTATACTTCGCGCCTTTATCACCTTTTTTTACGCCCTCTTGGGCGATCTTGATCATGGGACGTCTCACCGAAATTCTCAGCTTGGCGCAAGCGCGTGCGCGTGAAATGAATCTGCCCTATGAAGGGGCGTTAACCCCGAAGGAAGCCCACGAACTTTGGCAAATCGCTCCGGGCGCAAAACTGATCGACGTGCGCACCAAAGCCGAATGGGATTGGGTCGGTCGCATCCCCAACGCCATCGAGATCGAATGGTTCGACTATCCCGACAAACATCTCAATCCCCACTTTATTCGGACGCTTAAACACACGCTGTCCTCGGAATCGCTGCTGATGTTCATCTGCAGCTCGGGGGTGCGTTCTAGCCATGCGGCGGCGGCGGCCACCGCCGCCGGCTTTCCCGACTGCTACAACGTGCTCGAAGGCTTCGAAGGCAACAAGGACGCCAACGGTCAGCGCAATCGCAGCGGCGGCTGGCGCGCCTGCGGCCTGCCGTGGCATCAAAGCTGACCTCCCGTCGACCTCATATGGAACCAGCACCATGAACGCTCCGCTTCCCTTCGATCATTTCAACAGCCTGTCCGACGCCGACGCCGCCGAACGCATCCGCGCCGCGCGCGCCAAAATCGGCGACAACGCGGTGTTGTTGTGCCATCACTATCAGCGCGCCGACGTCTACGCCCATGCCGATATCGTCGGCGATTCGCTCAAGCTCTCGCGCTTGGCCTCGCAATCCGACGCAAAGCATATCGTCTTTTGCGGCGTGCATTTCATGGCCGAGGTCGCCGACATCCTGTCGCGCCCCGAACAAATCGCGATCCTGCCCGACCTCGCCGCCGGCTGTTCGATGGCCGATATGGCGAATCTCGCCAAGGTCGAACGCTGCTGGCGCGAACTGTCCGCCATTCTCGACCCCGACCAAACCATCACCCCGGTCACCTATATCAATTCCAGCGCCGATCTGAAGGCGTTCTGCGGCGCGCACGGCGGCATCGTCTGCACCTCGTCGAATGCGCCGCAGATTCTCGACTGGTCGTTCAAGCAACGCGAAAAAATCCTGTTCTTCCCCGACCAGCATCTCGGTCGCTGGAGCGGCCACAAGCGCGGCCTGCCGCTCGATTCCATGGTAATTTGGAATCCCGATCTCGAACAAGGCGGCCTCACGCGCGAACAGATCGAGAACGCCAAGATCATTCTGTGGCACGGCTACTGCTCGGTGCATCAAATGTTTCAGCCGCGCGATATCCAGAAATTCCGCCAACGCTACCCCGACGGCAACGTCATCTCCCATCCGGAATGCAGCTTCGAAGTCTGCGTCGAGTCCGACTATGTCGGCAGCACCGAATACATCCTCAAGGTCGTCAAAGAAGCGCCGCCGAACACGCGCTGGCTGGTCGGCACCGAACTCAATCTGGTCAATCGTCTGGCGCAGGAAGTCGAACACGAAGGCAAGGTGGTGCAATTCATGGCCAGCACTCTGTGCATGTGCTCCACCATGCAGCGCATCGACCCGCAACACCTGGCCTGGACGCTCGAAAACCTCGCGCAAGGCGTGGTGGTCAATCCGATCAAGGTGCCCGAACACGAGGCGTCGCTCGCGCGGATTGCGCTGGAACGTATGCTGGCGATCTAACGTCGCGCCGTGACCGCCGACGCTGCCGAGCTTAAACCCCTACAACTTTCCATCGCCACATGGAATATACATAAAGGGTTTTCGCTGTTCAACCGCCGCATGGTGGTGCACGAACTGCGCGAACGGCTGCACAGCCTGGCGGCGGATATCGTCTTCTTGCAGGAAGTTCAGGGGCTGCACCTGCGCCACGCCAGCCGCCATCCGGATTGGCCGGCGGAGCCTCAGCATCGGTTTCTCGCCGCCGGCGTATGGGAAAACCATTCGTATGGCCGCAATCAGGTGTACGACCACGGGCATCATGGCAACGCCATTTTATCGCGCTTCCCCATCCTGCACGAACATAATCAGGACGTCACCCATTTGCGTTTCGAGCGACGCGGTCTGCTGCATTGCACGGTCGAACTTCCCACGCCACATCGGCATTCGACGCTGCATTGCGTCTGCGTGCATCTATCGCTGCTGGGATTTTCGCGTCAACGGCAGATCGGCGAACTGTTGGCGCGACTCGAAGACATCGTTCCGCCGCAAGCGCCCTTATTGATCGCCGGCGATTTCAACGACTGGAGCAACCGCGCCCACAAACTGCTGGCCGAACGCATGGGGCTGATCGAAGCATTCGCCCAGCAACAACAACGACCGATGCGCAGCTTTCCCGCGGCCTATCCGATGTTGCGGCTGGATCGCATCTACCAACGCGGCATGATCGCGTTGCATGCCCAACGTCATGCTGGCCCTCCATGGTCGGCGATTTCCGACCAT
>DATETD010000482.1:0-3880 GCA_035283885.1 Rhodocyclaceae bacterium | reverse complement strand
AAGCGGGGGTTGTCGGCGACTCCGGCAATGCGGTTGATCGAATTTTCACTTTTGGCTTCGGTGGTCGGCAGATGGCGCGCTTGGACTTTTTTTAGCCAATCGGCGTTGAGCGCACAATCCCAAAACGCCAAACGCGTCGGGCCGATTTCATTGACGATTTTTTCGACATCACCACCGGGCGCACCGCCAAACAGACGCAGCAGGTTGCGGGCGTCGGCAGTATCCTGTTTAGCTAGATGTTGAAATGAAAATGGCTTGCCGTTGGCGGCGGCGACCAGCCCTAGACGCCATTCGAGCAGCGAGCGAATTTTCCCCTTGAGCGATGAACCGGGGATATAGGGTTGGCTATCGAGCGGATTTTTGACGACGGGGTTATCGGTGCCGCCAATGCGCATTTCGGTATCTCCTGCGCCAATGTGCAAGCCGGTTTTCAGGACGAGGAGGCCGGTGAGTTGTCGGATGTGAGTGAGTTGCATTGCAGGAATCCTTTCAAGCCGCAAGCGGCAGGAGAAGTGGGAGTTGGAAGCGGCCTTCGACAATGCCGCGCACGGTGATGTCTTCATCCAGTGCTTCCCAACGCAGGGCGGCGCCATTGACGCACAGTTCGACTTCGGCCAAATGCTTGTCGCTTGCGCTCGCCAAGCGACGAAAGCGCGCGGCGGGAAAGCCAATCTGCCGACCATCGGTGAGTTCGACAAAGACCACGCGATCTGCGACCCAGGCGCGTAGGGCGCGGGGATCAAGTGACATGATTATCCTCGAATGGATTTAAGAAAGCCCAGCATGGCCTCAAAGTGGAGGCGGAAGTGATACAGGCTTTTGGGGCTATTCACCTGATTGACGCAGTCGCGGAACCAGTCGACGAAATCCTGTGTGACCAAGTTACGCCCTTTGGCATAGGCGGCCTTGGCGTTGAGCATTTTCACAAAAGCTTCGTACTGCTTGAACTTTTCGGCATCGACGCCGATGCGATCTTGCCAACTGACTAGCTCGTCGTAAAAGCGGCGAATTTGGGTGGATTTGTTCTTGCCAGAATCACGCCCTCGGTCGTCTTTGGCTTTGGAGTCAAGCATTTTGGCTACCTCCTCGGCATCTTCGGAAAACAGCGTTGCAACGGGCGGATCGGTTTTTAGGTTAATAGGCATCATTGGACTCCGGGATAATATAATAAGAAATATGCAGTGTAATCAATCGCGTTGCCGGTACAGCAACACGGAAAGCGGCAAGCGATAAGCGCCTTTGTATTTTCCGAGTGCGCCGCCGATTTCGCGCAGGGCATCGGTAAGGAGCTGCTCGCGGCGCGCACGGGCGTTGTCGTCGCCTTTGACGCGATCGCGGAAAAAACGCGCCAAACGGTAATGGAGTTGCGAGCGCCATAGGGCGTCTTCGGGTCGCGAGCTTTCCGCACGGTCGGAGAGTTGCAGCAAGGAATAGGTCAAACCCGTCGAAAATTCGGCGCCATGCATTTCGGCGCGAGCCATCAGCGCGAGTAACGCGGCATGTCGTTCGCCCATCAGGGTATTCCAGTCGCTCCAACTCACGCATCGCCCCCATAAGGAAATGGCGTTTTTATCGGGATATGCCTTGGCCTCGCTCAAGGCACTCTCGGCGCTGCGCGCCAGATGACGCACCGGCGTTTTAGGTTGCGTCATGATGCAGCCCGCAGAAAAGTGGATGCGATCATTCCGCATATACGCTGCGAATTTATCGCGCATTACGCCGGCGAGATCGAGCGTCGAATCCCAAGGACCGATCAAAAAGAAATCGTCGCCACCGGCGAATACGGTATAGGTATTGCGATAGCGATTGACGCCACGGCTATCTTTGCCGTGTTCGCAGAACCACGGCAGCCACAAGGCAAAGAACGCATTGATCTGGCGCGACAAGGAGGCCATTTTGGCGAAGGTCGGCGTCGCCAGTCCTTGTTGAAACAGGCTGCCCAAGTTATCGATATCGCCTTTGAGCGTCATCAAGGCGACCTTGCCGCGCCAGCGCTTATCCGGATCGAGCTGACGGTCTTCGCAGGCGATATGATGCAAGGTTTTGATCGGATGCGTGCGGTCGAATTCGGCCTCATCCTCCCATTGACCGTATTTGTCGGCGGTTTGCTCATCGGCGGCGTCAAAGCGTGGCACGTAGCTGTTAACGAAGCGGCGCGCATAACCGCGCCAAAGGACGCCATCGGCATCGGCGGCGTCGAAATCCCACACCCGTCGCAGGATGCCGCTACGCGCCAGCTCGCCGTATTTGCCGGAGAGCTCGCCTTCAGCGACAAACGCCAAACGGTAGCCGAAATAATCCAGTTTCAGTACCTGCAGGCTTGCGGCGTCATGAGTCACCAGTAGCCGGGCATGCTTGGTCAATGCCTCACCGATGCGAATTTGATCGTGCGCCAAGCGGGACATGGCATACTTGCTCGATGTTTCCGCCTCTGCCGGGTGACGGCCATTGATTTTGCACACCCCCAGCGTATTGTCGAAGCGATCGAGAAATCCATCGAAGGCGGTTATCGCCGTTTCTTCGCACAGATTGAAGCGTTGATGTTTGGCGCTATCGAGTGCTTCGAAAAGTTGCTGGATCAGCGCGTTGAAGCGTCCTTGGGTGAAATCGGCGCAACTGGCGGATGTCGTGGCGATGCCGACGCCGATTTCGCCATAGGTATGTTGCAAGCACCAAGCATTCAGTTCGGCTTTGCAGCGTCGAATCGCGTCGCGAGCGGAGGGAGTGTCGGCGGCGACGATCAGAAACTTGCCTGCTGCATTGATGATTTGCGAGGTTGAAGGTAGCTCCAAGGCTTCCAACAACTTGAGCGCGGCGCATTCGGCCAGCAATGAAACCTGAAAAGAACGGCCACGCAATAGTTTGTGCGCATGCTTTTGCGTGGCGCCCCCCTCGGCAAAGATAAAGTCTTGGATGCCGAAGAAGTCGCCTTGAATCAGCAAAAATTTTTTCTCGTCCCAACCCTGTTGCACGGCATCAACCGTTTCGTTGCCGGTTTCATGGTGCCAACGCCATAACGCCGTCGCCAGCGCCGCCGTCGCTTTGCTGTGATCGTAGAGCGAGACTTCGGGCTTGACGCCAAACGCGGTGGCGGCAGGAATCGCGTGTGCAATCGTCAGCCACAGGCTATCGAAATGATCCAGCCAGAGAGGAAGGTTGCCCAGATGAGAGCTTGGAATAAGCTCGATACCATCGAGCAATGCCTGCCATAGCTTGAGATAGTCCGCTTTGGCGGTGGCATTGTCTTTGGGCGTGCACGTGTCGGTCGCTTGCGGAAACACACTTTCGGGCGACAAGGGTTGCAGCGGATAACGCCATTTGAGCGCCCCTTCCTCAATTGCCCCTTTACCGATTTGTTCGAAGAGCGTCAGCAAGCGGGCGCAATAGTGATTGTCGCGTTCCTTTTTATTGTTGTATTCGCTGTCGAATTTATCGCGCTCAAAGCCGGAGGCAACGCGGTCGGCGGTCGCCACGATCCATTGCAAAAAGGATTTCGGTTTATGATGCGCGCTGGCGGCGTTGACTGCCGAGTCAGTGACATCGTCGGTTTCACGTGAGGCGAACGGCGGGCTAGCGCGGCGCAGATCGGGAAAATGCCCGGTAGCTTCCAGCGTATCCCAGCCGACCCCGGTGTAAGCCGCATGCAGGTGGCTAAACCAGCCGCGCGCATCCGTAAATTCTTTGTGATGGGGGCAATAGAGCTGCTGGTTACTTTCAAGCGTTTCGACGGTGATTTCGATCCCCGCACGTTCAGCCAGTTTGCCGAGATCATGGAGTAATGCGGTGAGGGCGAGGCGTGAACCGGCATCGAGCAATTTCATGTTTTATCCATATCCCGTGAATTTGTGGACGGTTCCCCGTCATTCCACGCTGAATTCGA
>DATETD010000481.1:0-3891 GCA_035283885.1 Rhodocyclaceae bacterium | reverse complement strand
CCCTTTGGCGTCGGGAACATTGATTTTGACCTTGAGCCGCGTGTCGGGCAGCATCTTTTTCGGCGCGTCGAGCTTGACCGTCAACGTGCGCTCTTTGCGCTCCAAAGCGAGATGCGCGAGTCCGAGCGCGCGCGCCGGCGTGACTTTTTCGCCTTCGTCGCCAGGGCGCACCACCATCGCTGTGACATACAGATCGTGGCGTTTCCAATTGGCGTCGATGGGGATTTCGACCGTGCCGCCTTCTGCGGGTAATTTCATACGCTGAGTCCATAGCGTTTTATCGCCTTCGACCGTAATCAGCGTTTCGCCGCCGTGCGGCGGGGTAATCGTCAGCCGCGCGGTTTCGCCTTCTTTATAGGCCGGTTTGTCGAATTTCAGCGCGACGCGATCCGGGCGCACGCCTTGGGCTTCGTCGCTCTTGGCATTCCAACCGGCATAAAAGCGGTACTTTGTCGTCATGCCGGTTTCGGGGTCGAAAATCTCCAGGCGGTAGCGCCCGTATTTAACCGGCACCGCGAGTTTGCCGCGTCCTGCGGCGGGGATGGCGAGCGCGGCGCTATGCACCAGTTCGTCGGTCTCGGTGAAGCCGGAATGCCAGCCGCGTTGATCTTCGAAGCGCCAGTAATACTGACGATCCTCGCGGAACAGCCGCGCGGGCAGGGCGGCGGCGGGGAAGAGTTTGCCTTCGGCATTGGCGCGCGCCACTTCGAATTCGGCCAGACTGCCTTCGCGCGCATAGTCGCCGACGAACAGCGGACGCACGCCGACCAAGGTGGCGGCGGGCCAAAACACGCGCTCGATCGAGCGTATCACCGGACGCCCGCCGCTTTCGAGCAGGCTCAAGGTGGCGCGCAAAGTGAACGGCGAATGGCGTTCGGCGACCGGTGCGGCGTCTATCGTCAGCTTGGCTTCGCCGTCTTCGTCCAGCGTGGTTTCTTCGAGTTCCTTACGCTGACGTGCGCTGTCTTCACCCACGTCGCCGAATTCGAAGCCCGGCAGTTTTTGCGCCAGCGGATTTCTATTACGTTCGTATTGCACCACGCCGAGCAAACGGTTGTCCGCCGCCGGTGCGCCGTAGAGATACTGGCCTTTGACCGCGATCTCGAACGGCTTTTTGGTGTTGAGAACGCTCGCATCGGCTTTAAGGTCGAGCTTCATACGTTCGGGCAGAAACTCTTCGACGCCGAAGCGGTAGCTGTTGGTGGCGAGCTTGTTCGCCGGATCGGCGCGCAGTTCCAGCGTCCAAAAGCCGGTCGGCGCATCGGTCGGCAGCTCGATTTTGTGGCGGTAATAACCGGCATGCGTCGCATCGGCTTGCCAAGTCGAGGTGAATTGGCTCTTGCCGTCGGGGCGTTTGAGGATCGCCTGGATCGGTTGCGCCGCCACCGGGCGACCGTCGGCGTCGCGTGCGATCACCGAAAGTTCGAAACTCTCGCCGGGACGGTAGAGATTGCGCCCCGAATAGGCGAATAGCCGCACCGGATGGCCCGGTAGGCCGGAGATATCGAATTCGGATAAATCCAGCGCCGGTTCGCGCAGTGCGATCAGCGACATTTGCTTGCCTTGGCGCGCGAGGATCACGCGCGCCTCTTTCGGACGTTCGGCGAAATGCGCGCGCCCGTCGCCGTCGGTTTCGGCTTGAGCCAGCGTCTTGCCGGCGGCGTCCAGCCAGGAAATCGTCACGCCGCGCAGCCCCCGGCCGTCGCGCAAGGAAGCGACGAAGGCATCGGCGCTCTTGGCGAGTAAGCGCGTATGCAGGCCGAGATCGCTGACGTAAAAATAGGTGACTTGGTAGTCGTAGCGGAAGCGGTTCGGCTGGCTCATCACCGCCAGATAAATGCCGGGTTCTTGCAGTTCCTTGATGTCTTCGACCGGGATAAAGGTGACGCTGCGACGGTTGCTCTTTTGTTCGGTGAGGAAGCGCCCGCTATAGACGCTGTCGGTCAGCGTGTGCAGCTTGTCCAATTCCCAGCCGTCGGTGGCGCCTTTGAACGGATTGTTACGGCGATAGTAATAGCTGTCGCCTTCTTGTTCCTGAATTTCCTCGTCGGACGGCGTGTGCTGCGCCGTGTCTTTTTGCGCCGCGCCGATCACGCGCTCCAGAAAGCGCGGCATTTGCTCGGCTTTGATCTTGAGGAATTGGATATCGACTTCGGGCACATTCACCGTCACCACCGGCAGACCGCCGTTCTGCTGCGCGGGCAACACCATGCCGCGGCTGGCGAAATAGTACGCGGGCGCGACCGCCTGGGTCCAAATCGAGATGCTCTGCGCGATTTGCAGCGTTTTGCGCGCGCTGCGCTCGGGCAGGTCGGCGCCGATGCGCACGATGTAACGCGTTTGCGGCTTGATATGCGGGAAGTACAGCAGGCGCGGATTCTCGCCGACCACCCACGAGCCTTTAACCAATTCGCCGCCGCTGCTGTCGAGATCGGCGGGCGCGGTGCTGACTTCGGACTTCGGCTTTTTGGCGGGGGCGCCGTTTTCGTGGGTCTCGTGGGAATCTTCGCCCTCGTCTTTTTGCAAGGTTTCGCCGGGGCGCATGGGCATGGCGATGACTTGCAGATGCTGATCGTAATTATGGCGCGGATCGAGCGGGTGGTTGAAGGTCAGCGCCAACGCGGGCGAGCCGTCGAAATCGCGGTTGCTCAATTCGATCAACTCCAACGGCCCATCGCCGCCATCGCCATTGAGCACTTGCCAAGGTTTCAGCAGATAAAGCCCGATTCCCGTCGCCAGCACCACGGCGGCAATCAGTAAAAACAGCAAAAAACGGCTATGGCGGGAAAAGACGGCGGTCATGACTCTCTCCTGTGCAAGACGGCGCAACCATGTCGCCGCCGTATTTGCGGCGACTGGCGCAAGTCATGACATTATGGCTTCAAGACGCGCAGGGGAAGGCGTTGTTCGCGAAATATTTTTGCGCAAACCGCCGCCAACTCGTCGCCCGTGGGGTCGCCGCCGTTTCGGTCAGCAGCCGCGCCGCCCCCTGCGGTAGGCCCTCGACCAAGGTCAAGCCGTTGTTTTCGACACGATAGAATTCGCCGGGGGCCAGCACAATATCGCCCACGTTACCTTCGACCGTCAGCCAAATCCGGCCTGCGAGGCATTCGATCCACACCCCTTTGGCGCGACGGACGGCAAGCGGTCGATCCGCGTCGAGTTGAAAAACTCCGTGCTGTAGCGAGAGCTGCATGGCGGTCTCCTGATCGCAAAAAACACAGCGACAGTCTATGCAATCGACGGGGTAACGGTACAGATACAGCTTGTTTGAATTGTTATCGGTACAGTTTGAGGGTTTTCTAAGTGTACTGGTGGGAATTGCGGGCAGGTGTGCCGGTGTGCGAAAAGTCGGCGCTGGCGGGACGGCTCGACGCTATGACCTATGATCGATCCGCTTTTAGCCGATCGCGTCGCCAAACCATCGTCAAACCATCGCCGCCTGCGGTTTTGTTACAATGGTTTCATGAAACATCGAATAGACCCCAAGATCGATTGCGTTTTCAAAGCTTTGCTCGGTTCGCTGGAAAACCGCAATCTGCTGGCGCACTTTCTCAACGCCATGCTGGCGAGCGATTTGTGCGCGCCGATTGCGCAGGTCGAGATTCTCAATCCTTACAACGACAAGGAATTTCTCGACGATAAACTCAGCATCGTCGATGTCAAAGCCAGCGACGACGCAGGGCGTATCTACCAAGTCGAAATCCAGTTGCTGAACTACCGCAACCTGCCGACGCGCATCGTCTATAGTTGGGCCGATATTTACAGCGGGCAATTGAAGAGCGGCGACGACTACCGTTTATTGAAGCCGACGTATGGAATCTGGTTGCTCGCCGAGAATCTGATTGCCGACGACGGCGATTATTTTCATGCGTACAAAATGCGCGACGC
>DATETD010000480.1:0-6977 GCA_035283885.1 Rhodocyclaceae bacterium | reverse complement strand
ATACTCTGCGTTCTCCTTGGGCGCGCGCGCGCCGCGCGCGCAGTCGTGACCGTGCCAAAAGCATCCATGGACGAAAATGATTTTCCTTAAACGAGGAAAGGTCAAATCGGGCTTTCCCGGCAAATCGGCACGGTGCAAGCGATAGCGGTAACCGAGACTATGCACGAAGCGGCGCACTAACATTTCCGGCCCGGTGTCGCGGCTTTTGACCGCCTGCATCGTCCGCCGGCGCACATCGTCGGCGGCGAGATTCATGCTCTGCGTATCGGGGTCGGCGCAGACTCGCGCAAAATAGCGCCGTTCCTGACGATGCGGGTAGTTCGCAGCATATCCGCGTCGCGATATTGCACCATGAAGTCCACGTAATTTATTTCGCTGTCGTCGCCATGGAAACAGGCGTTGAACGCCGCCAGCAGTTCCACTTCTTCAAGGCGTTGCGCCGGTGGGTGAGGATTGTTGCGCGGACTGGGCACAGTCGCCGGGAAGACGTAGATGCAGGGCGGCGGCAGCCGATATGGGCCGACATCGATAAGCCGATGCGGGGCGTGTTGCGTTTTGGGGCAAGGTCTGCCGATGGTTCCGCACACCATATCCCAAATGATCAGGCCGTCGACGCGTTGCTCCCGGAAAACGATTTCCGCGCTCAGGCGGGTATGAATGCCCGACCAGGCGTTATGCTGTGGGTCTGCGCCGGGATTGGAGCATACGCTCCAGATAACGAATTCTTGCGCCTGAGGCGGACGTTCGAAAATATTGGTGTTGTTGCCGTCGAGGCAACCTTTCAATTCGATCGCCGCAATCCGCCCGCTGTTGAGATGCACCGAATAATCGTGACGGTTCGCCTCTCCCGCCGATTCCCAATCGCGGATGCATCCCGTGTCGCGCATATGGTCGAGAATCCGACGCGCGAAATCGCGTTTTTCCTTCATGGTTGCGGAATATTGACCGCGAATGCGCTCTATGGCGCCGCGAAACAAGCCGCTGTTATAGAACTCGGCCTCGGAAAGTCCATGATCGCCTAAACGATGCGCTTCGGTTTTGAGGGTTTCGGCGAATTCCTCGATTTGCTTGCGCAAGCCGTCGTTTTGACGGCAGGGAACGACATTCATGCTGCTTTCCTAAGGTCGAGATTTTCTCGCCAGTTTGCCGCAAGCAGCGGCTCGAAAAGATGTTCGGCGATGTGTCGCACCACGGGAACGACTACGCCATCGCCGGTTAGATGATAGGTCTCGTTGTACTTGTCCGGTAGGATGTAGTCGTCGGGCAAACCCATAAGACGGGCGGTTTCGCGACCGGAGATTAACCGCGACCTAATGCTATTGCCATTGATGACCATGATGAGTTGGCGGCTCGATCCGCCTGCGGGAGTGCGCAAACAACCGGCGATATCGTCGAAGCGGATTTCGGCGCGCTGAACTTTATTGCCGTCGGCGTCATGGCGCGTTCGTTTATAGATCGTGGCGACGGTTCGGCGCTTGTTTCGTTTCACCCATTCCAATTTTGCTCGATGAATATCGCTCATCATGTTCAATAAGCGGGCGGTTTCTTCCTGGCTATGCCATGCGACGTCGCTTGGCGCGTCTTCGATCATATCGGCGAATCGCGCCGTGTTGAAAGGAGGCAGGGGCAAGCGCCACCAAATCCAATTCGCTTGCGCGTGTGGCGGCAGCTTATCGAACGCCGTGCGCAGTACGGCGCTATGCCACGGCAAGGATGGCGCGGCGTCGAAAAGCACCGGCGGAACGATGGCGTTCGCCTTGACGCCGATCATGAACAATCGTGGCCTGGAATGGGGAAGAAACAGCGCGGCGTCGATCACCATGGCGCCGAATCGATATCCGGCGTGCTGAAAAGCGGTGGCGATGGCGGCGAAATCTTGACCGTCGTGCGAAGTCAATGCGCCGCAAACGTTTTCGAGCGCAACGATGCTCGGTGCGCGTCCTTCGGCGCGCAGTCCGCGCATCAGGTTCCAAAACGGCCAGAATGCGCCGGAGCGAGCGCCTTTGAGTCCAGCGCCGACGCCAGCGAGCGACAAATCCTGACACGGAAACGACGCCCATGCCAAATCGGCGCAACCTGGAATATCGCCGGGAACGAGCGTATTGACGTCGGCAGTTTTAAGGCGGCCCGTCCCCCAATTTTTTTCGTAGGAGCGACTTTTTTTCGGGTCGAAGTCATTGGCGAATAGACATGTCCATTCGGCGCCGAATCCGGCTCGCGCCATGCCTCCTCCCGCAAAAAATTCATAAAAGCTGGGCGATGAATACTTTTTAATCATATTTGGTGGCGGGGTTTTCGTGTCGAGGCGGCGCGGGCGAAGATACGCCAATCGCCGCGCTGCGGTCAAGCAAGAAGAGGCGCGATAAATCGTCGCTCTCGCGCATCGGCGATTCCTTGGAGCTTTGCAGCCGCAATGCATTCAGCACCACCAGCAAGGAGCTGGCGGACATGCCGATGCCGGCCATCCACGGCGTGATCCAGCCGGCGATGGCGAGCGGAATCGCTAGAAAGTTATAGGCGAAGGCCCAGATCAAGTTTTGCCGCACGATACGCAAACTGCGTCGCGCGATATCGATGCCTTGGCCCAGCGCCGCCAGATCGTCGCCGAGTAGCACGATGTCGGCATTATTGCGCGCAAGATCGGCGCCGTGGCCGAGCGCGATCGACACCTGGGCTTGAGCGAGCACCGGAGCATCGTTGACGCCGTCGCCGACCATGGCGACGATCGCGTCGCCGTGTTGCAGCGCTTTCAGGGCCGCTTGTTTGTCTTCGGGCGATAACCCGCCGGCGGCGTCGATGATGCCCAACTGTCGCCCAATATGTTGGACGGCTTGCGGCGCATCGCCGCTGAGTAGGCTGCAACTCATGCCATAAGCTTGCAGTCGGCGTATCAGCGCCGGAGCTTCGGGGCGTAAGCGATCCGTGAAGCAGAAAAACGCCTGCCAGCCGGCCTCGCTCGCCAGCGCAACCACCGTCTCGCCAGCGCCGACTTTTGCGCGCACCGCGTCGGGCAGCGTTTCGCCGTGCAGTTCGCCGACATAAGCGGGGCGGCCGAGCCGCCACAGCGCGCCGTCGATGCGCCCGGTGACGCCCGAACCGGTTATCGCCAGCAAGTGATCAACGTGCGGATCGGCCTGCGCACCGCCGGCAGCGTCGGCGCAGGCGCGGCGTAGCGCGTGGGCGATCGGATGATTCGAGCCTTGCTCCAAGGCGGCAGCGAGCTTGAGCGCCTCGGCGCGCGCGCCGCGTAGGCACAGCACCTCGTCGAGCGTCAATTTGCCCAGCGTCAGCGTGCCGGTCTTGTCGAACACGAAACGGTTGGCGCGCGCCAGGGTTTCGATCGCGTGACCGCGCGTCACCAACACGCCGCGCGCGGCTAAGGCGCCGGTGGCGACGGTCAGCGCCGCCGGGGTCGCGAGCGAGAGCGCGCACGGGCAACTCACCACCAAGACGGCGACGACGATGCCGAGCATCTGGCTGGGATCGAGATACCACCACAGCATGGCGCTGGCGGCTGCCAGCAGCAGCAAGGCGACGAGGAAGCGCGCGGCAATGCGGTCGGCCAACAGCACCAAGGCGGGTTTTTCGAGTGCGGCGCGCTCCATCAGGCGCTGGATCGCGGCCAGTCGCGTGGCGTCGCCGACCTGTTCGACGCGCATAATCAATGGGCTTTGAATATTGATGCTGCCGCCGATCAGCTTATCGCCGACGGTTTTTCCGACCGGGCGACTTTCGCCGGTCAGCAAGGATTCTTCGGCGGCGCTTGCGCCCATCGCGACGACGCCATCGGCGGGTGCGGTTTCGCCGGGTGCGATTTCGACATAGTCGCCGACCTTGAGTTCGGCAACGGCGACGCGCTCGCTGCTACGTTCCGGCCACGCAGGTAGGCGGGTAGCGATCGCGGGCATGGCGCGCGCCAGAGTTTCGACGCCGCGCACCGCCCGTTGTCGCGCCATCAATTCCAAATGACGCCCGCCGAGCAGAAAAAAGACGAACATCGACACCGAGTCGAAATACACTTCGCCTTGGCTGCTCAAGGTGGCCAGCACGCTGGCGCTAAACGCGGCGCCGACGCCGAGCGCGACCGGCAAATCCATGCCGATGCGCCGCAGCTTCAGGTCGCGCCAACTGGCGGCGAAGAACGGCGCGGCGGAGTACAGCACCACCGGCAGCGTCAGGATCAGGCTGGCCCAGCGCATCAGGCGTTCGATATCGGCGCTCATATCGCCACCCATTTCGCCACCCATTTCGCCACCTGAGCCGGTTTGCGCCATATACACCGGCACGGCGTACATCATCACCTGCATCATGCCGAAGCCGGCGACGAACAATCGCCAGAGCGAGGCTTTGCGTTCTTTTTGCGCCAATTCCTCGTAATTTTTCGCGTCGTAGGGGTGGGCGCGGTAACCGATCGCGGCGACGGCTTCAAGCAGCGCGGAGAGCCGCGTGATGCGCTTGTCCCAGCGAATGCGCGCGCGGCGCGTGGTGTAGTTGATGTCGATCGATACGACGCCGGGTTGGCGGCGCAGATAGGTTTCGTTAAGCCAAACGCAGGCCGCGCAGGTGATGCCTTCGAGCATCAAGGCGGCTTCTTGCAGGTGAATATCGTCTGCGGCGCTGCGGACGAAGGATTTTTGGATATCGGGATGGTCGAAGGCCGAAAAATCCAGGCTATCCGGCGACAGATTTTTGACAATATCGGGCAACGCCTGCCGTTGGCTGGCGGGCAGGGCGTCGCGATGGCGGTAATAGTCGCCCAAGCCGCCGGCGACGATGGCGCTCGCCACCGCGTGGCAGCCGAGGCAGCACATCGGCTGGGCGACGCCGGCGATATCGAGACGAAAATCGACGCCGTCCGGGACCGGAAGGCCGCAGTGATAGCAGTCCGTCATTGCGACGCGACTATTTCGGCTGCATGCGAATCGCGCCGTCGAGGCGGATGACCTCGCCGTTGAGCATCGCATTTTCGACGATATGTCCGACCAATGCGGCGTACTCGTCGGGCTTGCCTAGACGCGACGGGAATGGAACCATCTTGCCGAGCGCGTCCTGCACCTCCTGCGCCATGCCGAGCAGCATCGGCGTTTCGAAAATGCCGGGGGCGATGGTCATGACGCGGATGCCGTAGCGCGCCAGTTCGCGCGCGAGCGGCAAGGTCATGCCGACCACGCCGGCTTTGGAAGCGGCGTAGGCGGCCTGACCGATTTGCCCTTCGAAGGCCGCGACCGAGGCGGTGTTGACAATCACGCCACGCTCGCCGCCCGCATCGGCGTCGTTTTTGCTCATGGCCTCGGCGGCGAGGCGGATCATATTGAAGCTGCCGATCAGATTGACTTGAATGGTTTTGGCGAATACATCGAGCTTATGCGGGCCTTGGCGTCCCAACACTTTTTCGCCGGTGGCGATGCCGGCGCAGTTGACCAGGCCGGATAGCGCGCCGAAGGTTTCGAGCGCCGCGGCGATGCAGCGTTCGGCGCTGGTTTCGTCGGCGACGTTGGTGGCGACAAAGCGCGCATTGGCGCGCTGGCTGGGTTCCAGGCTATCGATCAGATGGTGCGCCGCCGTCTCGTTCAAGTCGGCCAGCACCACCTTGGCGCGCCGGTTCAGCAGCATTTTTGCGGTGGCGGAGCCCAATCCCGAGGCGCTGCCGGTGACGATGAAAACTTTGTTATCGATTTGCATGATTATTGAATCCTTGGAAAAAAAAGCTTATTCGCCGATGCGATCGAGGATGGCGCGCACGACGGCGTTACCGAGAAAATAGCCCTTGGCCTGCATTGCGCGTAGCACTTCATCGGCACGCGGAATCAGCCCTCGGGTTTTGGCCAGGCCGACCACAGCGGCCGTACCGATAATGGGGAGTCCGCGCGCCTGCGCTTCGAGCCGTCCGAGACGGTCATCGACGATCAGCATGGCGTATGCGCCCTCCGTCGCATTCACCGTTTCGGCCCAGGCGATGGCGCTGGCTTCACCCGGATCGATCCCGGCAAAACGCGGTTGCCAGTGCGCCATGTCTACCGCCACACTGCGCAAGCTCCCTGCCGACAAGGCGGCAAGGATCATGTCCCGACCGGAAAATTTCCCGGCGTCGCAAACTTCCCGACGCACTGCGTCGGTGATCCACACCTCGCCAAACAGCGACGGCAGCAGATGCAGCGCGCCGACCTGCGATAACGCGATCAACGGCCCCGCATCGGCGATTACGACGCGCTGTTCAGCCATGCTTCACCGACCGCGATTTCGTCCGCCGCTTCTTGCGGCGAACCACCGTAGAGTGGGATGTTCATCGATGAGAGCTGCGCCAACATTTCCGCCAGTGGTTTTCCGGCCACCTTTGCCGCCACGCCGGCGGAGATGTCCCCGCTGCGAAACATGGATATGGCGAAAGCGCTACGCACATGCGGCAGATCGGCAATGCCGAGCTGTTCCATGCCGATCAGCACGGCATCCGGACGATCGCGATTCATCACCACGACCAGATCGTCTTTCGCCTCGCGTAGCGCGACGGAGGGGTTGGACTTGAGCTGCCGTATATTGACCGCATGCATCTTGTTCTCCTTTGATGTAGGAACATTATGATGCATCATACGCGCTTTCGACGCTCAAAGTTGCGCCGCCGCTGCGTTCAAGTCGGACAACGCCACCTGGCGCGCTGGTTCAGCAGCATTTTCGCAGTGGCGGCGCCCAATCCCGAGGCGCTGCCGGTGACGATGAAAACTTTGTTATCGATTTGCATGATTATTGAATCCTTGTAAAGGCCGGTCGGCCTGGGTCGGGCGCAAAGGGTGGCATTGTACAAGGGGATGCGCCGGCATGTGTTGTTGGCATGCGTCGAAGGGTGCAATCGAAAGTGTTGGTCGCCGCAGAAGCTTAGGCAGCGAGAGCATTCCAATAGCGTTCCCAGCCGCCATTGGCGCGAGCAACACGCAGATTGAGCATGGCTTGAGCGTTTTCAGGCGTCCACCAAGCACCGGCAA
>DATETD010000479.1:0-7267 GCA_035283885.1 Rhodocyclaceae bacterium | reverse complement strand
ACGCCGGCGCCGGCGTAGTGACGACGCGCGGCCATGTGCATTGGGTGATCACGGAATACGGCGCCGTCAATTTGCATGGACAGTCGCTACGCGAACGCGCCGAATCGCTGATCTCGATCGCCCACCCCGATTTTCGCGCGGAATTGCGACGCGAACTGAGCGCCGTGCGTCACTTTCTCCCGGCGAAGCCATGAACGCAAAAGTCGGCGCTGGCGGGACGGCTGCGTCTGTATGGGAGGCGGACGATGCGCCGCCGCTACGCGTGCTGTTGCTCGGCGCCACGGGCGCGGTCGGTGGCGAAGTGTTGCGCCAAGCGCTCGCCGAGGCGCGGATTGCGCAGATCGTCGCGCCGACGCGCCGCGCCTTGCCGACGGCGGACAAGCTTTACAACCCGCCGACCGATTTCGTCGACCTGCGCGCCGATGCAAGCTGGTGGACGGTGGATGCGGCGATCTGCTGCCTCGGCACCACGATCAAGGCGGCGGGCAGCCGCCCGGCGTTCGCGGCGGTGGATCGCGACTTGCCGATCCAGATCGCCGGCTATGCGCGCGCCGCGGGCTGCCGCAGCTTCGCGCTGAATTCTTCGTTAGGCGCGAGTCTTACGGGCGCGTTTTATCTGCGCACTAAGGCCGAGGTCGAGAACGGCATACGCGAACTGGGTTTTCAGAGTTTAACTATCGTCCGCCCTTCGCTGATCGACGCCGAGCGCGACCACCGCCGCTCCGGCGAACGCATCGGCATACTAATTGGACGACTATTGCAGCCCGTCATCCCCAAACGCTATCGCCCGGTCACCGCCGCGGCGATCGCGCAGGCTTTGCTGCAAGCGACGCTGGAAGGGCAAGTCGGCGAGCGGATTATCGAGTCGGAACGGCTGGGGCTGGCGTAGCGATCGATGCGATCCGCGCGCTATTTCCGGCAAACCAGTTCGACGCGCCGGTTGCGGGCGCGGCCTTCGGCGGTCTCGTTCGAGGCGATGGGCTGCGTCTTGCCGTAGCCGACGCTGCTCAGTCGCGTCGCCGACACGCCTTGGGCGGTGAGCAATGCCATCACGCTGCGCGCCCGCGCTTGCGACAGCTTGAGGTTGTAGTTGTCGCCGCCTGCGTTGTCGGTATGCCCTTGCACTTCGAAGTTCGCGCCGGCGATGCCGATTACGGCGGCTTTGGTGCGCTCCAGCGCCGGGGTCGAATCGGCGCGCAGCGTTGCCTGGTTGAACTCGAACAATACGCCGTCGAGCGGCGCGCGGCAGTCTTTGCGCAGTTTGCCGGCGAGATCCGTCGCGCCGGCGTCGGCGACGCGGTTCGGCGATAAGAAAACGACGAAAGACAGCGACGAAGTCCTTTCGTCCAGTGCAGGGGACTGGCCTCTGCGCGGATTCTCACACCGGCGGGATGCCGAGGTCAACGGGAATTTCGCACCGCAAGGTTTCGGCAAATAACTTACAATCAGCCCATGGAAAAACGCACTCCTCATTGTAAGCTGACGGTGGCGAAAGCCTTGATCGAAGCCGGTAAGGTCCGGGCCACGGCCAGCGCCTTCAATGGCGCTCGTGAATTGGGCATCGACGACCTGGCCGGGATGTGCGCCATTGTCATGTCGCTCACGTCCGCCGATTTTTATAAAAGCATGACGACCTCCGCCGATCATCGGATTTGGCAGGACGTGTACCACGCTAAGACAGCCGACAGTGCCGATGTGTACTTGAAGCTAACCGTTATTGACGATGTTTTGATCGTTTCATTCAAGGAGTTGTGACCATGAAATGCCCATGCTGTGGAGCGGCCGAACTGATCCACGACATCCGCGATATTCCATTCATCTACAAGGGCGAGAGCACCGTCATTCCGGCAGTGACAGGCGACTTTTGCCCGGCCTGCGGCGAGGTGGTGCTGAACCGCGAGCACGGCGACCGCTACAGCGAATCGATCGGGCTGTTCCAGCGTCAGGTGAACGCGGCCTATGTCGACCCCGAGTACATCGCCAAGGTGCGCAAGAAGCTCGACCTGGATCAACGCCAAGCCGCCGAAATCTTCGGCGGTGGCGTCAACGCCTTCTCTCGATACGAGAATGGCAAGACCAAGCCGCCTTTGTCCCTGGTGAAGTTGCTCAAGGTGCTCGACCGTCACCCCGACTTGCTCGACGAAGTTAGAACCGCCTGATTCGACTCCAAGAACGCCCGATATTTGCGCCCAATCCGTCCCGCCGGCGCCGACTTTTGCGCTTATGTCGTCGGTGTCGTCAATACCGCCCGTTTGCCGCCCGTTTGTCGCGATAAGCGCCGGGATTGACGCCCGACCATTCCTTGAAGGCGTGGTTGAACGAGCTTTGCTCCTGGTAGCCGAGCAGAAAGGCGATTTCGGTCAGGTTGAGATCGCCGCGCGATAAATAATCGCGCGCCAGTTCGTGGCGGGTGGCGTCGAGCAGCTGCTGAAAACTGACCCCGGCCTCCTTGAGCTTGCGTTGCAGCGTGCGCGGGGTCATGTTGAGCTGTTGCGCAATCGTCGCCAAGTGCGCTCCATCCTGCGACAGATGCTTGACGATGGCGGCGCGCACCAAGGCGACGACGCCGTCGACGCCGGCGTTGCGCTGCTTTTCGCGTAGCAAGCGTTCGGCATGGCCTTGCAACACCGGATACAGGCCGATATCGGCGTTAGGCACCGGGCGTTCGAGAAACGAGGCGTCGAAGCGCGCACTATGCGCCGTTGCGCCGAATTCGACCGCCGGGCCGAAAATCCGCTCGTGCTCGCTGCGATCGGCGGAGGCGGCATGCATAAACGCGACCGAGGCCGCCGGCGGTTCCGCGCCGGCGAGCCAGTTGGCGAATACGCGCATGCCGGCGAAGACGCTTTCGGCGAGATGGCGCGTCGCATCGGGGAAGTTGCTACGCCATTGGTATTCAGCGATGTCGCCGTGGACGCATAGCGAGGAGCGCCCCAGGTCGTGCGCCAGCCCTTCGTAGCGCATAGTTTGTTGCAGCACCTGGGCGAAATTCTCGCAACTCAGCAGTATCAATCCATAAACATTGTAGGCGCCGAGCTTGACGTGTTCGCCGATATGCAATCCGAAATGCGGATCGTCGGCGAGCGCCGCGCCGACCTCGAGCAAACGCAGATAGCCCTCGGCGGGAAGCGTCTCGGGCAAGGGCGTCAACGCCAGGGCGTCGAGTCCGGCGGCGCGCGCCAGTTCGGGCGCCGCAACGCCGCGCGCGGCGGCGGTTGCTAGCAGCGGTTGCAGATACGCGCCGGCAACGTAGCGCGCCGATCGATCGACGGGGGGATGAAGCGAAGTTGGCATGATAGAACAAATCGGTTGTCGCTAAAGCGCAATACTCGCCGCGAATTAAGGGCTAATCTGCGCAGCACATTCGCTTGAGCGCTGACGTAGCGCGAATCGTAGAACGAATGCAAGCGCCGAGTATACAAGTCTTCGAGTCGATGAAAGGGGTGTTGCCGTGAGACGCTGGAACGGTTGGGGGGACGAGGCGATCGAGTTCGCGCTCGCTCCCGGTGTGTTGGAATTCTTGCAGCAGCGCATCGGCCTGGCCGCTCCGCCTAACGACGCCACCATGGCGCAAGCGTGTCGCATGGTCGAAGAGACTCGGCTGCCGCCGCATCCTCTGGTCGATGTCAGGCCCGAGATTCGCGTGCGTCATGCGCTGGGGCAAAGTTTGTCGGATTGGCTGAAGCTGCGTTATGGCCGCATCGGCGCGACGCCCGATGGTGTCGCCTTCCCCGAAAGCAGCGCACAGGTGCGGGAATTGCTCGATTACGCCCAAGGCTGCGACGCGATCGTGATTCCGTATGGCGGCGGCACCAGCGTCGTCGGTCATTTGACGGTCGCCGCGGGTAGCCGTCCGGTGTTGTCGGTCGATTTGTCGCGCTTGTCGCAATTACTCGATCTGGATCGTTTGTCGCAACTCGCGAGCTTTGGCGCGGGGATAGCCGGTCCGGATTTGGAGGCGAAATTGCGCGCTCAGGGCTATACGCTGGGGCATTTTCCGCAATCCTTCGACTATTCGACGCTGGGCGGGTGGATCGTCACGCGCTCCTCGGGGCAGCAATCGCTGCGTTACGGCAGAATCGAGCGCATATTCGCGGGCGGCACGTTGGAGACGCCCGTCGGCACCTTGACGATGCCGACGTTTCCGGCCTCGGCGGCAGGCGTCGATCTGCGCGAGATGGTGCTCGGCTCCGAAGGCCGTTTCGGCATTTTGACCGAGGCGACGGTGCGCATTACGCCGCTGCCGCCGCGCGAAGAATTCCATGCGGTGTTTTTCCCGAATTGGGAGCAGGCCAGAACGGCGGCGCGCTCCATCGTCCAAGCCGGTTTGCCGTTATCGATGCTGCGTCTGAGCAATCCGCTCGAAACGCTGACCGCATTGACGCTGGCCGGTCGCAAGACCTTGATCGGCCTGCTGAACGGCTATCTAGGCTGGCGCGGCTGCGGCGAGCAAAAATGCATGATGCTGATCGGCGCCAGCGATGCGGAGAGCGTAGTCGAGGCGGCGCTGAAGGGCGCGTTGCGCATCGCGCGTCGGCATAGCGGCGTGCATCTGGGTGCGAGCTTGGGCGAGAAGTGGAAGCACAACCGTTTTCGCAACGTCTATCTGCGCAACGAACTATGGAAGCATGGCTACGCGATCGACACCGTCGAAACCGCCGTCGATTGGCCGCGCGTCGATGCGACGATGCACGCCGTCGAGGCGGCGGCGTGCGCCGCGCTGGCGGCGGATGGCGAGCGCGTGTTGAGCTACACCCATCTGTCGCATCTGTATCCCGAAGGCGCGAGCGTCTACACCACCTCGGTATTCCGCCTGTCGGGCGATTTCGAGCATGACCATGCGCGCTGGCGCTCGATGAAAACGCGCATCTGCGAGGCGATCGTCGCCCACGGCGGCACGATCAGCCATCAGCATGGCGTAGGCGTCGATCATGCGCCCTATCTGGCCGCCGAAAAGGGGACGCTAGGCGTCGCGGCGATACGCAGTTTATGTCGGCATTTCGATCCCGACGGGACGATGAATCCCGGCAAACTACTGCCGGTCGAGGGCTAAATCATGGACTCCGGCATTTGGCATAAAAACTGGCGCGAGCGACTGCCTGACGTGCTGGCGCGCGAGTGGGACATTGTCGTGATCGGCGGCGGCATCACCGGCGCCGGCATTCTGCTCGAAGCGGCGCGCAACGGACTCAAGGCCTTATTGGTCGAACAGCGCGATTTCGCCTGGGGCGCCTCCAGCCGCTCGTCGAAATTGGTGCATGGCGGTTTGCGCTACTTGCGCCAAGGGCATCTCATGCTGACGCGCGATTCGGTCGGCGAGCGTCAGGATTTGCTCGATAACGCCGCCGGACTGGTCGAGCCGCAGAGCTTCGCGTTTCCGCATTATCGGCGGCAAGCGCCGAGCCGTTGGCTGCTGTCGCTCGGCTTAGGGCTGTACGATTTGATCGCCGGCAAGCGTTCGGCTCGGTATTGGGGCGGCGACGATTTCATGCTGGTCGCGCCGCATATCCGTCAAACCGAATTGCAGGGTGGGTCGTGTTTCGGCGACGCTAAAACCGACGATGCGCGCTTGACGATGCGCGTGCTGCACGAGGCGATCGATGCGGGCGGTCTGGCGGTCAATTATCTGACGGCCAGCGAGTTGCTGCGCAGCGGCCAGCGCGTCGATGGCGTGGTCTTGGTCGATGGCATTGGCGGCGCAAGCTATCGCGTCCATGCCAAAGCGGTCATCAACGCCACCGGAGCCTGGGCGGATAAATTGCGCGGCGAGGTCGGCGCCCAGCCCAAATTGCGTCCTTTGCGCGGCAGCCATTTATTGCTGCCTGCATGGCGCTTGCCCTTGGCGCAAGCGATCAGCCTGATGCATCCGCGCGACGGGCGACCGGTGTTCGCCTATCCCTGGGAGGGCGTGAGCCTGGTCGGCACCACCGATGTCGATCATCGCGTCGATCTCGACAAGGAGGCGTCGATTTCGGCGCACGAGGTCGCGTATCTGATGGAGGCGCTGGAATTTCAGTTTCCGCATCTGGGCTTAGGACTGAACGATATTATCGCCACCTATGCCGGCGTGCGCCCGGTGATCGACCATGGCCGGGCCGATCCGTCGAAAGAAGATCGCGACCATGCGGTATGGTTGGAGGATGGTTTGCTGAGCGTCACGGGCGGTAAGCTCACCACCTTCCGCCTGATCGCGCTCGATGTGCTGAAGCGCGTTGCGCCCTTATTGCCAGAGTGGCGCGCCACGCCGCAGAAAACGCCGTTTTTCAAGCCGGCGAGCGCCTTGCCGGCGACGCCGACATTGAACGGACGGCAACGGCGGCGTTTGCAAGGCCGTTATGGCGAGCGTGCCGCCGCCTTGGTGCAGGCCGCCGAGCCGGGCGAGCTGGCGACGATTACCGGCAGCGAAACCCTCTGGGCCGAATTGCGTTGGGCGGCGCGCGCCGAAGCGGTATGTCATCTCGAAGATTTGCTGTTGCGCCGCACGCGCTTGGGGTTGCAATTGCGCAACGGCGGCGCGGATATCTTGCCGCGCATCCGCGCGATCTGCCGCCACGAACTCGGCTGGAACGAGAACAAATGGGAGGCCGAGCAGTTCGCATATACGAGTTTGTGGGATCGCTGCTACGCCTTGCCGTCGCGCGCGACGATACCCGATTGGCGTCACGCCGCTTAAGCGATGATTATGACGAACGAACATATTTTAGCGATCGACAACGGCACGCAAAGCGTGCGCGCTCTGCTGTTCGATCTGCGCGGCAATCTCGTCGCCAAAGCGAAGGCGCCGCTCGACGCCTATGTGTCCTTGCATCCGGGCTGGTCAGAACACGATCCCGAAGGCTATTGGCAAGCCGTCTGCATTGCGTGCCGTCGCTTATGGGCCGAGTCGGCGATCTCGCCGCATAGCCTCAAGGGCGTCGCCGTCACCGCGCAGCGCGGCACCGTCATCAATCTCGACCGCAAAGGGCGCGCGCTGCGTCCGGCGATGACGTGGCTGGACCAGCGCCAGAGCGAAGTGACGCCGCCCTTGAGCGCATTTTGGCGCACGGCGTTCAAAGTGGCGCGCGTCGAAGATGCGGTGAATTTCTTCCGCCGCGAAGCCGAAGCCAACTGGATTTGGGCCAATCAAGCCGAGATTTGGCGGCAAACCGATAAATATTTGATGGTGTCGGGGTATTTGAACTATCGACTGAGCGGCGAGTTCGTCGATTCGGCGGCGTCGCAGGTCGGCTATCTGCCGTTCGATTACCGGCGTTTGCGCTGGGCCGGC
>DATETD010000478.1:0-23113 GCA_035283885.1 Rhodocyclaceae bacterium | reverse complement strand
TCGCCAGGGTGTGCGGGTCGATATCGACGAATACCGGGGTGAATCCGTTTTGCAACACCGCGGCGATATCGGACACCCACGCCAACGGCGGCACGATCACCTCGCCGCCTTCCGGGTGGCGTATTCGCAGGATGGCCATGCTCAACAAATTGGCCGAGGCGCCCGAATTGACGAATACGCTGTACTTGACCCCGAGCCATTGCGACCATTCGGCCTCGAATTGGCGCACGTTCGCGCCATGCGTGAGTATCGGGTCGTCCTGCTGCAGATGTTCGATGACCGCATCCAGATCTTCGCGCAGGATATTGTTGCGCATCAATGGAAATTTCATTTCGCTTTCTCGCTATTCTCTTTAAATCGACGACACGCATCGGCGCGCCGCCATCCGTCTCGCCAGCGCCGACTTTCCTCAAGCGCAGCGCGCGATAAACTCCAGCACGCTTTGCTCGACCGCAGCGACGCCGATTCCGACCTTTTCATGCAATTCGCTGCGCGTGCCGAGTTCGTAGCGATACGCTGGCTCGACGCCGATCGCCAACATGGGAATCTCGCGCCGCCGCTGCCGCAGGAAGTCTTGCACCAGGGCATCGACGCCGCCGCGCGCGCGAAACCCCTCTTCCAAAGTAACGACCCCTGCATAAGGACGCACGACTTCGGCCAGCGCTTGCGCATCGAAACCGGTCAGATCGAACAGATCGATCACGCCGACGGCGAGGCCGCGCTGCGCCAGCCGCGCCGCCACTTCCAAGGCCGTATGGGTCATATAGCCGGTCGCAATCATCGCGATTCGATCGCCGCGACGATGGACGTTGAAGCCGGACGCCAAATCGGGCGTCGTCGTTTCGTAGATCGGCGGCAGAATTTGCGCGTCGAGACGCAGATATTTCGGCCCGACGGCATCGACCACGCGATCGAAGAGCGCCGCCGCCGCGATATGATCGGCGGGAGAATACAATCGCACGTTCGGCAAGGCGCGCATCACCGTCAGATCTTCGTAGCACTGATGGGTCGGCCCCGAAACGACATAGCTGTAACCGGCGCCGACGCCGATGAGATTGACATTCATCGGCCTCACCTCCGACAGCAGCGCGAGGTTGACGCGAATTTGTTCGTAACAGCGCATCGTGATGAAGGGAGCGATCGCATAAGCGAACACCTTGTACCCTTCGAGCGCCAGACCCGCCGAAACATTGATCAAATTTTGCTCGGCGATGCCGACATTCACGAAGCGCTGCGGAAAGTTTTCGCGAATCTTGTCGAGTACCGGCGAACCGAAGTCGGCGCTCGTAAAGAAAATCCGTTCGTCCTCGGCCATGGCGCGCCAAATGCGATCGAGCAATGCATCGCGCATCGCCATCGGTTTACTGCTCATACGCCCCCCAACAAACGGTCGATCAGTTCGGGCTTCGGGTTGATGATGTGCGATAAAGGCGCATCTTCCAGCCCCGGCACGCCATGCCCCTTGAGCGTGCGCGCAACGAGCGCCTTCGGCGCGCCATTCGCGCTTGCTTTCATCCGCAACAAGGCGTCGCGCACCGCCAACACATCGTGGCCATCGACTTCTTCGCACGACCAGCCGAACGCCGCGAGCCGCGTCGTCAGCGTCCCATGCGAAACGATATCGTCGGTGCGCCCCAGCATGCTGATGCGGTTATCGTCGACGATTAAATTGAGATTGTCGAGCTTATGCTGCGACGCAAACATGATCGCCTCCCAGTTGGCGCCCTCATGCAGTTCGCCGTCGCCGGTAACAACGAATACGCTACGGTCGTGCGCCCGGCGCTGCAAACCCAGCGCCATGCCGGTCGCTACGCCAAGACCATGGCCCAGCGAACCGTTGATCGTCTCGTACCCCGGAATCACCGGATCGGGAATGCCGCCGAGAAAACCATCGGCGCGGCACACCCGCTGCAACTCGTCGACCGAGAAAAATCCCAACTCGGCGAGGATCGGGTACATGCAGATCGAACCATGCCCTTTGCTGACGATGCAGCGGTCGCGGCTGTCGGCCAGCGGCGTCGTCGGATCGAAACGCAACACTCCGCCATAGTAGAGCGCCACGAAAATCTCGATCGACGACAACGAGGATGCGAGCCGGGTTTCCGGCGCGCGTCGATGCACCGCCAGCGTTTCGCGCCAAACCCACCGCGCCTTCGCCGTCAAATCGATTGAACTGGAACTCACTGCGCCCTCGACATATCGTTATCCTTAATTTGCGACGTCATGTTATAGCCCGTTCGGCTGATAGAGCACTACGCGACTGCCCGAATCCTCGAAGCGGAACGGCACATGGATCAGTTTCGACAACCGCGCGCGCACTTTGTCCTGATCTTGCGGTCGCACGAACAACAATAAAAAGCCGCCGCCGCCCGCGCCGAGAATTTTACCGCCGAGCGCGCCGCCGCTCATTGCTTCGGCATAGATCTCGTCGATTTCCGGCGTCGTCACCTTATCCGACAAGGTGCGCTTATAACGCCAACTTTCGTCCAGCAAGCGACCGAATTCGGCGATCGGCGCGTTGGGATCCTGCAAAATCTGCAACGCTTCGCCGACCATCGCCGCCATCCGCTCCAATTCGGCGCGCCGATTCGTCAGATTGTCGATTTTCGATTTCGCCACCTCGGACGCAATCCGCGAAAAGCCGGTGAAACACAGCATCAAATGACTTTGCAACTCGTTGCTGCGCTCGGCAGGCAAGATGACCGGGGATACGTCCCATGCGCCGTTTCTATGAAATTCGATCGTATTGAAGCCGCCGAAGGCCGCCGAAATCTGATCCTGCGAACCGACATTCTCGCGAATCAAATCCTGCTCGATATGAATCGCGCTGCTCGCAAGTGCTTTCTTGGAGATATAACGACCGCGCAAGGCGCTTAACGCATGGACCAAACCGACGGTGAACGACGAACTCGATCCCAGGCCCGAGCGGGCGGGCAAGTCGCCATCGTGATGAACCTCTTTGCCGTCGCGCACCTGCGCCCAATCGAATACCGCGCGCACCGCAGGATGCTGTATTTCGGCGATTTCGCGCACATTCTCGATACGCGAATAGACAATGCGATGCTTATGCTCGAAGAAAGGCGGCAAGCGGCGACAACTGATATAGCAGTATTTGTCGATGGTCGTCGCCAGCACCGTCCCGCCGTGCTGCCGATACCATGCGGGGTAGTCCGTACCGCCGCCGAAAAATGAAATTCTGAAAGGAGTGCGCGTAACGATCACGAGTGCTTATTATCCCAAAGTCATTAAAGACGAAATCCGTCCGCTTCGAGCAAGCGGCGCCGCAGCTTCAGCTTCAGCATCGCCTCGATATGCGTCAGTACTTCGCGCCCGAATTTGCGCTCGACCATCTCCAGATACGACGGCGCGCTGAAGTACTTGACGAAAGCGTCGTCGCGGAAACGCAGCACCTCGGCGCTGCTCAAGGTCTCGGTGCGCAAGGGGTGGCATTCGTAGCTGTGTTGCGAATAGCCGATCCACGACGACGGCAGCTCCCAACCATTGTTCTCCGCCATCGAATATAGCTTCGATCCGGGATAAGCCATGGCGCAATAGAAATTGGCGAATTCGCAATTGCATTCCAAGGCCAGATCGAGAGTTTCCTGCATCGATTGCAGTGTATCGTCCGGCAACCCGAAAATATAATTGCCGATCACATTAATTCCGGCATTGCGAATGCGTTCGACGGTTTTGACGATATCGGTCGAGCCGAAACGTCCTTTCTCGACGCCGTCGCGTACATGGCGGCTGCCCGACTCGATGCCGAGCGCCAACCAACGGAATCCGGCGCGGTTCAACTTATCGAGAAACTCGTCCTTGACCGTATCGATCCGCGCATAAGCCCAAATATTTAGATCGTAGCCACGCTCTATGATTCGGTCGCAAATGCCGACAACATGAGATCGATTCAGGACGAACATCTCGTCGACGAATTTGATGTTTTTTACGCCATAGCGCTCGACCAGTACGTCGAGCTGGGCGATCACGGCATCGGGCGACCACATGCGATACGACGACTTACCGAAGGGCGCGTTGATGCAGCAAAAGCTGCATTTGTACGGACAGCCCAGGCTGGTGTGCAAAGACGCATAAGGCTGACGCGAAAAAATATCTTCGAAACAATGCCAATTATGCGCGCGATATTTTCCCATCGGCAGTAGATCCCAAGCCACCGCGGGCATCTCCCCGTCGAGATCGGACATCAGTTCGCCGGGAGGATTCGACATCGTCACATTCCCGACGCGATGCCAGAGGCTGGGAATGCCTTTGAAATTACCGCTTCCTTCCTTCAGAACGCACGCGGTTTGCAATATCGTTTCCGGCCCTTCGCGGTCGCAAACGAAATCGATCGCCTCTTCCTGCATCGTGCGCGCGGGCAACGCGGCCGGATGCGTGCCCGTCATCATGATCTTGCAACCCGGAGCCAAGGCTTTCAATGCTAGGCAGGTTTCGCCCGCCGCCGGCATGTTTTGAGTCGACGCCGAGGGCTGGAAGCCATACACCACCATAACGATCAGTACGGGCGAGTAGGTTTCGACAATATGCCGCGCTGCACCTTCGGGACTCAAGCCGAACGCAGGCGCATCGACGATCGCCACCGACATCCCCTTGTTGCGCAAGTAGGTCGCGAACAACCCCGCCAGCGAGGGCGTTTCGATCGCCGAGAACTCGTTACCCAACGCCTGATAGACCGCTTGGCGACATCCGGGATTCACCAGCACCACATCGATCGCCTGCACCTTGTTCGTCATCGCGCCAATAGTTCCTTAAGCATATTAATATCGTTCAAAGCGAATGTCGGAATCGCGCTCGACTCAGTGCTGTTCGAACACCGCATTCAGCGTCGGCGCATCGAGCACGCGCTCGGCCCAATATTCGAGTCGCTCGGTATCCGCATCGACCAGCCGTTGTCGTATCTCTGCCGTCAGCGGACCGAAGCGTTTAATCAGTTGCCGTTCAAGCAAAGCGACTTCACCTTCGAGTCTGCCTTGCTGCATCCCTTGTTGCATCCCGACTTTTAGCCCGCGCTCGGCGGCAAGCCGTTCTACACTGGTCACATAACGCATACGATTTTCTCCTTCTATGGTCTCGATATCCTGCCACAGCTTCTGCTCCAACGCATCGGGCAGCCGCATCATCCAATCGAGAATGGCGAACAGATCGAGAATGCGTTGTTTGTCCCAATCGCGACGATAGAGCAAACGCACCAGCGCGCGTTTGGCTTCGTAGCGGGCGTTGGCATCCTGCCGGGTTTGGCGCGTGAGCAAATGCGCCGCCGTCACCAGAGCAAAAGGATTCGCTTCGGACGGTAGGCTTTCCAACTTCGAAGCATAATCGGTCAACTTGACCACGGGAAAATGCAGGCTATGGCGACAACCCAAGACGTCGAACGCAAAATGGTCGGGCTTCCAATACTCATCGTCGTCGGCCAAGACGGCCAAGCTGGCGATCGGACATTCAAAGCGATCGTAGAGCCGATAGTTATACACGAACATGCGCTGGGCAAACTGCGTCTGCCGTTGCCCCTGCACTTCGACATGAACGTAAATCCATTCCGGAGTTCCGGTATCGAGCGTGACTTGCACTAGCGCATCGGCAAAGCGTTTGCCCAGTTCAGCGTCGCGCACCACTTGGCGCAGTTCGGTTTCGCGCGATAGATATCCGTTGCGCCAATCGATACTGGCATGCGCTGCGGGAAAATAAAACGCCATAAACTCGGGAAAATAGCGCTCCAACGCCTCTTTCCAAGGACTGTCGTAATCGTCGATGGTCGTCGATACGGAATCGCTCATGCAGCAGCCGTCTCGCCAGCGCCGACTTTCGACGTCGGCGACTTCATAGCCGCCACCCGCGCATTCCATAGCGCTTAACCGTTTCGGCGTCGTGCGCCGATTTGACATCGACAAACACCGCGCCGGGTTTCGCTTTCGTCAGCAGCGCCTCCAAACCCATGTCGCAGTACTGGCGATGCGCCACCGCCAGCACCACGGCCTCGCTACTCGCCGGCAAGTCGCCCCACGTCGTCAACTCGACGCCATACTCGTGCAAAGCCTCCGCCGAGCTGGCGATAGGGTCGTGCACGAAGACCTCGCAGCCGAAATCCTGCAATTCGCACACCAGATCGGCGACCTTGGAGTTGCGCAAATCGGGGCAGTTTTCCTTGAAGGTCAAGCCGAGTACGATGACTTTCGCGTCTTTGACGCCCGATCCGGCCTGGATCATCTGTTTGACGGTTTGCTCGGCGATATATTTCGCCATGCCGTCGTTGATGCGCCGTCCCGCGAGAATCACATCGGGATGGTAGCCGAGTTTTTCGGCCTTATGCGTCAGATAGTAAGGGTCGACGCCGATGCAATGGCCGCCGACCAGGCCGGGCTTGAACTTGAGGAAATTCCACTTGGTGCCGGCCGCTTCCAGCACCGCCGAGGTGTCGATATCCATCTTATGAAAAACGATAGACAACTCGTTCATCAAGGCGATATTCAGATCGCGCTGCGTGTTTTCGATCACCTTGGCCGCTTCGGCCACCTTGATGCTTGCGGCGCGATAGGTGCCCGCAGTCACGATGCTGCCGTAGAGTTGCGCCACGGCGTCTAGGGTTTGCGGCGTATCGCCCGAAACCACCTTGAGAATGGTCGTCAACGTATGTTCTTTATCGCCTGGATTGATGCGCTCCGGAGAATAGCCGACATGGAAGCCTTCTTTCCATTTCATGCCGGAACAGCGTTCCAGCACCGGAATGCAGATTTCTTCGGTTGCGCCGGGGTACACCGTGGATTCATAGACCACGATCGCGCCGCGCTTCATGTGCCGACCAACCGTCGTCGATGCGCCTATCAGTGCGGAAAAATCCGGCTGACGCGCTGCGTCGACCGGAGTCGGCACGGCAACGATCAGAAAATCGGCGACGGCCAGCGCCTCGGGTTCGGCGACAAGCTCCAATCCGGCGCTGGCCGCAAATTCGTCGACGGAGATCTCGCCGGTAGGATCGATGCGCCGACGATAAGACTCGATTTTGGCGACGGAAAGGTCGAAACCGATGGTTCGATAGCGCTTGCCCAATTCGATCGCCAAAGGCAGACCGACATAACCTAAGCCGACGACAGCCACCACCCTGGTTTCGGAAACGCTCATTGGTTCATTCCGCTCGTAATCAGTCACAGCGTTATCGAAGTAAAACCCATACGGGCGCATAGCAAAGAAAAAACCCTTGAAGGCTATTGCTATCAAGGGTTTATCTTGTGACGCTCATCTTGCCGCCGACATTGCCTTGCGGCAGCGCGGGAGAAATCTGGCGTCCCCACGGGGATTCGAACCCCGGTTCACACCGTGAAAGGGTGTTGTCCTAGGCCTCTAGACGATAGGGACAATCTACTTCTACTTTGGTGGAGGTACGCGGAATCGAACCGCGGACCTCTTGCATGCCATGCAAGCGCTCTCCCATCTGAGCTATACCCCCGACAAAGAGCGCGCAGTTTATCCAAGACATTCCCGCTTGTAAAGCCATCGCCGCGAATAATTTGAAAAAATATCGCTCCCCATCTTCCGCAGGATCGCCGCCGCCAAACCCTGCGCGCTCGTGGTAGCATGAGCGCATGGCTGAAAACACGCTCGAAATCATCGTCAATGGAGAACCGCTCGACCTGCCCGGCGCCTGCTCGGTCGCCGAACTCCTCGTCGCCCGCAACTTGATGGGCAAACGCGTCGCCGTGGAACGTAACGGCGAGATCGTCCCCAAAAGCCGCCACGCCGACACATTCCTGGCTTCCGGCGACCGATTGGAGATCGTGGTGGCCGTCGGTGGCGGTTAGCCGCTGCCACAGTTTTCAAAGGACTTGCATATCATGACCCAAGACCCCCTCTATATCGCCGATCGCCCCTATCGTTCGCGCCTCTTGGTCGGCACCGGCAAATACGCCGACTTTGCTGCGACGCGCGCCGCCGTCGAAGCCTCCCGCGCCGAAATCGTCACCGTCGCCATCCGCCGCACCAATATCGGCCAGGATGCGAGCCAGCCTTCGCTGCTCGACTATCTGCCGCCGACGAAATTCACCTTGCTGCCCAACACCGCCGGCTGCTACAGCGCCGACGATGCGGTGCGCACCTTGCGCTTGGCGCGCGAACTGCTCGATGGTCACAGCCTGGTTAAGCTCGAAGTCCTGGGCGACGCGCAGACGCTATTTCCGAATATGCCCGAAACGCTCAAAGCCGCCGCCACCTTAGTGCAGGAAGGCTTTCAGGTGATGGTGTATTGCTCCGACGATCCGATTCAAGCGCGCATGCTCGAAGATATCGGCTGCGTCGCGATCATGCCGCTCGCCTCGCTGATCGGCTCGGGCATGGGCATTCTGAACCCGTGGAATCTGCGGCTGATTATCGATCGGGCCAAAGTGCCGGTCTTGGTCGACGCCGGCGTCGGCACCGCCTCGGACGCGACCATCGCGATGGAGCTGGGTTGCGACGGTGTGCTGATGAATACCGCGATCGCCGCCGCGAAAAATCCGGTTCGCATGGCTGCGGCGATGCAAAAAGCCGTAGTCGCCGGTCGCGAAGCCTATCTCGCCGGGCGCATGCCGAAAAAATATTACTCGGCCACGCCGAGCTCACCCGCCGACGGGCTGATCGGCGCAAAGTAAGCGCGTGAAACTCTGGGCTTGCGTCGCCCCGATGGCGCTTGGCGCGCATCTCGCCCATGCCGCGGCAGCTTCGCCTCAGGACGCCGACTATTTGCCGCCCAAGCGCGTCGCCGCTCGTTCCGGTTACGCCATGGACAGGCCGGAGATACTGCTGCGCCAACGCTTGTTCGGCTTGGCGCATGGCGCGACCTTACTCGCCACCGGCTGCCAGAAGCTGCCGGATCATGCGGACGCCAGCAAAAAAGCTTACGTCGATTGGCATCGCCGGCAAAAAGCGACCATCAAAATTCTGATCCGCGATTTGGCGCACTATCACTTCGACTCCGGCCCCGGACGTGTACAGTGGATGGATCTCGCACAAACGCTAGGCTTGAAGGACAGTATCGCGCCTGCGTTGCGCGAGGTCAGTCTCGAAGACGCTTGCGCAACTTTTCCGCAAGCGCTTGCCAGTCCGCGCTACGCCTTGGATAAACTGCTGAACGACGCATCCGTCCCGCCAGCGCCGACTTTTGCAACTCCCCCGACTCGAAATGAACCCGATCGACCTAAGCCATCGCAGTGACCATATCCGCAGTTTCGTGTTGCGCCAGGGGCGCGTTTCCAGCGCACAACGGCGCTACTACGACGAATGTATGCCGCGTTATGGCGTGGCTTACCAGCCGACATTGATCGACCTGAATCTCCTGTTCGGTCGCGACGCGCCGAAAATTCTCGAAATCGGCTGCGGCATGGGCGAGACTACCGTGTCGATCGCCGCCGCCCAGCCGCAAAACGATTACCTCGGCATCGAAGTGCATACGCCCGGCGTCGGCAGCCTGCTCAAAGGGATACAGCAGCACGAACTCGTCAATCTGCGCGCGATCCAGCACGACGCCTATGCCGTCGTGCGCGACATGATCGCACCGAGCGCGCTTGCCGGCATCCATGTATTTTTCCCCGATCCGTGGCCGAAAAAACGTCAGCATAAACGACGCCTGATTCAAGCGCCGTTCGTTCACATGCTGGCCGAACGCCTGACGCCCAGCGGTTATATCCATCTCGCCACGGACTGGGAAGAGTACGCCCGGCAAATGCTCGACGTGCTCGGCGCCGAACCCTTGCTCGTCAATACGGCGACGGATTACGCCCCGCGTCCGGACTACCGGCCTCTGACCAAATTCGAAACGCGCGGACTCAAGCTCGGTCATGGCGTCTGGGATCTCGTATTCCGCCGCCGCATCGTTTGATTGAGACTTCCTCTTTGCTCCCCTATAATGCGCGCCTTTCGAGGAGCGCTGCAAGGCGGTTCGTTGCATGAAGGCCACGGCGACGACGATACCCCAGGCTCGGATTTGGAACTGCGCTCACCTAACCCGATCCGGGTGTGGTGGGTTGTCGTCCGATCGCCATCGGGCGCACCGTTCCCTCCCGGTCATTCAAGGAGCTTCTTATGACCGCCGTGACTTCCTCTTCACCTAAAGACTGCGCCATCGCCGACATCGGCCTCGCCGATTGGGGGCGCAAGGAAATTCGCATCGCCGAAACCGAAATGCCCGGCCTGATGGCGATTCGCGACGAATTCGCCGCCGCCCAACCGCTGAAAGGCGCGCGCATTACCGGCAGCCTGCATATGACAATTCAGACCGCCGTGTTGATCGAAACATTGCAGGCGCTCGGCGCCCGCGTGCGTTGGGCCTCGTGCAATATCTTCTCGACGCAAGATCACGCGGCGGCGGCGATTGCCGCGACCGGCACGGCGGTGTTTGCGATCAAGGGCGAAACCTTGGTCGATTACTGGGATTACACCCACCGCATTTTCGAATGGCCCAGCAACGGAAATGAGGGCGAATATTCGAACATGATCCTCGACGACGGCGGCGATGCGACGCTGTTGCTGCATCTGGGCAGCCGCGCCGAGCGCGACCTCAGCGTACTCGACAACCCCGGCGCAGAAGAAGAGCGCATTCTTTTTGCATCGATTCGCGCCAAGCTCGCGCTCGATCCGACCTGGTATTCCGTGCGTCTGGCGCAGATCAAGGGCGTGACCGAAGAAACCACCACCGGCGTGCATCGCCTGTATCAAATGCACGAGCGCGGCGAACTCAAGATTCCGGCGATCAACGTCAACGACTCGGTCACCAAATCCAAGTTCGACAACCTGTACGGCTGCCGCGAATCGCTGGTCGACGGCATCAAGCGCGCCACCGACGTGATGATCGCCGGCAAAGTGGCGCTGATCGCCGGTTACGGCGATGTCGGCAAGGGTTCGGCGCAAGCGATGCGCGCACTGTCGGCGCAAGTGTGGGTGACCGAAGTCGATCCGATCTGCGCCTTGCAAGCCGCGATGGAGGGCTACCGCGTCGTGACGATGGATTATGCGGCCGACAAGGCCGACATTTTCGTCACCTGCACCGGCAACTTCCATGTGATCACCCACGAGCATATGACGAAGATGAAGGATCAGGCCATCGTCTGCAATATCGGCCATTTCGACAACGAAATCGACGTCGCCTCGCTGGAAAAATACCAGTGGGAAGAAATCAAACCGCAAGTCGATCACGTGATTTTCCCCTCAGGTCGCCGCATCATCATGCTGGCCAAGGGGCGCCTGGTCAATCTCGGCTGCGGCACCGGCCATCCGAGCTATGTGATGTCGTCCTCGTTCGCCAACCAGACGATCGCCCAGATCGAACTGTTCACCCGCAATGCGGACTACCCGGTCGGCGTGTATGTGCTGCCCAAGCATCTGGACGAGAAAGTCGCGCGCTTGCAACTGCGTAAGCTCAACGCCCAGTTGTCCGAACTGACCGAGCAGCAGGCCGCCTATATCGGCGTGCCCAAGGAAGGACCGTACAAGTCCAGCCATTATCGCTATTGATCGCACTTCGGGCCGCTTTTCGGCCCGTTTCAACGATTTAACCGCAGCCCTCGAAGTTCGGCGCAAGCCTTCGGGGCGTCTGCGGTTTTTGCGTTTTTTGTTTATAACCGTGCCGTAGTTCCTTTCGTTGCCGATGCGATGCGACGGGGGCGCAGCTTGCCTCCGTGCGACTTGGATATAATCGGCAGCTGGCGTGTCCCCCTTCGTCGCACCACTTATTGCCGATGCAATTACTCCTAAAGCATGTCGAGCGTATGACCCGAGGTTGCGATCGTCCGCAGCTCGAAATCTCGTTGGTCGAGGCGCTGTACGCATTGCTGAATGCGGATAGCGTCTGCTTGCATAAACTGGAGGCGGCGCCCGACGAAACCTTTATCTGGCCGGCGGTATCGACCGGTCGTAGCGGCACCTCGCTGTACGACGATGGCCTATCTTTGCCCGAGGATATGATCTCCACCGAGGATTATCCATTGATGAGCGTCTGTTTGGCGAGCGGCAAGCCGCAATTCGCCGGGCGCAAATCGATATTTCCCGCGCTTAAAACAGACGATATATTATTTGGATTTATCGAAATCGTCGGCACGCCGCTGGACCCGATGCAAATCGCCACCGCTCAGCAGTTGTTGGCGATTTTTCGCAACATGATCGCCTTGCTCGATTACAGCGAAATCGATACGCTAACGGGATTACTCAATCGCAAGACCTTCGACGTTTATTTACTGAACATCTTACCCAGCCTATCGGCGGGAGACGATACGCGTCTCGAAACCCATCGTCAGCCCAAGCGCCGCCGTTCGCATGCCGCCGTCGGCAACCACTGGCTGGGCGTCGTCGATATCGATCACTTTAAACGCGTCAACGACAACTTCGGCCATCTGATCGGCGACGAAGTTCTGCTGCTGCTCGCCACCATGATGAAGGAATCGTTTCGCGCCCACGACAAGCTCTTCCGTTTCGGCGGCGAAGAATTCGTCGTGTTGCTCAAGCCGACCGAAACCGACAACGCCCAGGCGGCCTTCGACCGCTTCCGCCTGCAAGTGGAGCAACGCGAGTTCCCGCAAGTCGGCCATGTGACGGTCAGTATCGGCTATGCCAGAATTCTGCCGTTCGATCAACCTTCGGTGATCATCGACCATGCCGACGAAGCCTTGTATTGGGTCAAGGAGCATGGTCGCAATCAAGTCGTCAATTACGAAACCCTGATCGTCTCCGGGGAATTGATCGAGCGCAAAGAGACGGACGACAACATCGAATTTTTCTAAAACGATATGATGCGAAAAGTCGGCGCCGACGCGACGGCTGGCGAAAATCTTCCATAGGAAACGATCATGAAAATTGCAAACAACATCGCCGAATTGATCGGCAACACCCCCTTGGTGCGTCTCAATCGGCTCAATGCCGCCATCGACGCCACGATTGCGCTCAAACTGGAGTTCTTCAATCCCGCGCATAGCGTCAAAGACCGTATCGCCGTGTCTATGCTCGACGCCGCCGAGAAAGCCGGCAAGATCAAGCCCGACACCGTGATTCTGGAGCCGACCTCGGGCAACACCGGCATCGGCTTGGCGATGGTCGCGGCGGCGCGCGGCTACAAAACCGCCTTCGTCATGCCCGACACCATGAGCCGTGAGCGTAAGCTGATTCTGAAAGCCTACGGCGCCGAGCTGATACTGACGCCGGGGGCCGAAGGCATGCCGGGCGCGCTGAAGAAAGCGCAGGAAATGGCCGACGCCGACCCGCGCTATTTCATCCCGCAACAGTTCGAAAACCCCGCCAATCCCGAAATCCATCGCCACACCACCGCCGAAGAAATCTGGCGCGATACCGACGGGCAAGTCGATATTTTCGTTTCGGGCGTCGGCACCGGCGGCACGATCACCGGCGTCGGCGAAGTACTCAAGGAGCGAAGACCCGGCGTGCAAATTATCGCCGTCGAACCCGACGCGAGTCCGGTGCTGTCGGGCGGGGCACGCGGCCCGCATCCGATTCAAGGCATCGGCGCCGGGTTTGTGCCGCAGATCCTCAACACGCAAATTTACGACGAAGTCGTGCGCGTGAAGAACGACGACGCTCTGAGCGTGGCGCGTCGCATGGCGACCGAAGAGGGCCTGCTGGTGGGTATTTCCTCCGGCGCCGCGGTCTGGGCGGCGCTGCAAGTGGCGCTTCGCGCGGAAAATCGCGGCAAGCTGATCGTGGTGGTGATCCCCTCGTTCGGCGAACGCTATCTATCCACCGTACTCTATCAACATCTCGAAGTTTGATCGTGCATCGCTTTTCCGGACGATAGCGCGTAGCGCTTACCTGTATACTGCCGCGCTTCGCGATGGTCGCGTGTCGTTGCGCGCTGCGCCCCGGCATCGACGCCGCCCCGCCCGCCGACGACTTTATCCATTTGACACGGAGAGAACGCAGTGTCCATCGTATTAGGTTTTAGCTGCACCAGCCATGATTCATCCGCCGCGCTGTTCATCGATGGACAGTTGGTCGCGGCGATCGCCGAAGAACGGATGAATCGGCAGAAATCCAGCGGCAAAAGCATCCCGCAACGGGCGATCGCCGAAGTGTTGCGCTTGGGCCGGGTCGGTCGCCGGGACGTGACGCACGTCGCGATGATGAGCGGTTATTACCCCGAGGAATACTTCGCCTGGATCTCGGGCAAGCGCGAAGCGTATCGCAAGCTCAAGCGCCTGAGCCGCCGCTTGCGCAACAAGTCGACCGAACTGATCTGGACCGGGCATAACGACCGCGAGGCGCGCGAGGCCGGCGTGACGCTGGAAAGCCGCTTCCGCAAAGAGTTGTTCCTGGAGCGCGAAGGCTTTGTGCCCACCACCGGCGTCAGCTTCCATCCACACCATAGCGTGCATGCGTTGCTGGCGGGCTTCTACTCCGGCTTCGACGAATGCCTGACGGTCACCGCCGACGGTTACGGCGACCTCGACGAAGCGCATATGGCGAGCATTTATCGTCACGGTCAGCTCGAAACTTTAAGTGTAACGCATGGCGTCGGACGCTCCGCCGGCTTGTTTTACATGACGATCACCGAATTGCTCGGCTTTCGCCCGGTACGCCACGAAGGCAAGGTGCTGGGTCTCGCGGCTTTCGGCGACCCCAAACCGCTGCTCGAAACCTTCCGCCGCTGCCTGCGTCTCGAAGCGAACGGCATGGTGTTCGACTCCGATTTCAACGATCCGCAGACCGCGCATCAGGATCGTTACGCCTATCTCAAGGCGGCGATCGCGGGCCATAGCCGCGAAAACGTCGCCGCCGCCGCACAACAAGCGCTCGAAGATTCTTATGTCGCCCATATCAAGGAGTTGGTCAAGCGCACCGGCCTGCGTCGCGTGGCGATGAACGGCGGCGTCGCGGCCAACGTCAAGCTCAATCAACGCGTCGCGCAACTGCCTGAAGTCGAAAAGATTTTCGTCTTCCCCGGCATGAGCGACACCGGCAATTCGATCGGCGCGGCGCTATTCGCGCTCGAAAAAGAACAGCCGGGCTTTCTCGCCAAGCACCAGCATGCGATGGTCGACGCCTATCTCGGCCCGGAATACAGCGACGCAGCCATCGAGCAGGAACTTAATTTACATAAGCTGCGATATGAAAAACTCGACCAGACCGCCTTGGTCGAGCACGCCGCGCAGGCGATGCACGACGGCCTCGTCGTCGGCTGGTTCCAAGGCCGCATGGAATTCGGCCCGCGTGCGCTCGGCAATCGCAGCATGGTCGGACGTCCGACCGGCGCCGAGATCAATAAGGCGCTGAACGACCGGCTGGAACGCACCGAATTCATGCCGTTCGCACCGAGCGTGCTGGCCGAACGCGCCGACGAAATCTTCGTCGGCGTCGACAAGGCCGCGCACCCGGCGGAGTTCATGACTGTGACCTTCGACGTGCGCGAGGAATGGAAGGCGCGGATTCCCGCCGTGGTGCATGTCGACGGCACGGCGCGACCGCAGTTGGTGCGCGCCGACCGCAATCCGCTGTATCACGCGCTGATCAAGCGCTATAGCGAATTGTCCGGCATTCCACTGGTGCTCAACACCAGTTTCAACGTGCATGAAGAGCCCATCGTCTGCGCGCCCGAAGAAGGGGTGCGCGCCTTGCGCGAAGACCGCATCGACGCCTTGGCGATCGGCCCGTACTGGATCGTCAATCCTTTGTTGGCGCAAAAACGCTGATGCGGATTCTGCATACCGAAGCCTCGTGCGGTTGGGGCGGGCAGGAAATCCGCATTCTCGAAGAAGCGCGCGGCCTGATCGAGCGCGGTCATAGTGTGAGCGTCGCTTGTCCGGCGCAGGCGCGGCTCTATACGGAAGCGCCGCGCTTCGGCGTGCCGGCCGTCGCCTTACCGATCGACCGCAAAAACTGGAACGCGTTTCGCGCCTTGCGCCGCCATCTGCGCGACGGAGCGTTCGATGTCGTCAATAGCCATAGCTCGACCGACTCGTGGCTCGCGGCGCTGGCCTGCGCCACCTTGTCCGAGCCGCCGGCGCTGGTGCGCACGCGCCATGTCTCGGTGCCCGTGCGGCCCAACGCACTGAATCGTTGGCTCTACGGTCGCGCCGCATGCCATATCGTCACCACCGGCCAATCGCTACGCCAACAACTGATCGATGGCCTGCAACTCGCACCGCAACGGGTGACTTCGGTACCGACCGGCATCGATACGCAGCGCTTTATCGCTGCTGAGCGCGACGCCGCCTTGCAGGCGCTCGGCCTCGACAGTCGCTGCAAATATATCGGCATCGTCGCGACCTTGCGCAGTTGGAAAGGCCATTTGTTTCTGCTCGACGCCTTTGCGCAACTCGCCGTGCCTGAATTGCGCCTATTGATCGTCGGCGATGGCCCGATGCGCGGCCCGATCGAAGCCAAGATCGCCGAATTGCAACTGGGTTCGCGCGTCATCCTCGCGGGACAGCAGACCGAACCCGAGCGCTGGATGCAAGCGATCGATATTTTCTGTCTGCCGTCCTACGCCAACGAAGGCGTGCCGCAAGCCATCGTCCAGGCGATGCTCTGCGCCAAAGCGATCGTCGCCACGCCGGTCGGCGCGATTCTCGAAGCCGTCTCACATGAAGAAAGCGCCTTGATCGTCCCGCCGCAAGACGCCGCCGCCCTGGCGACGGCGATCCGCCGCTTGCTCGACGATCCCGCTCTGGCCGGGCGTCTGGGCGTCAGCGCGCGCCGTCGCGCCAGCGCCGACTTTTCGCTGGACGTCATGCTGAATGCAATGGAAGAGCTATTTCGGCGCCACAGCGACGAATCTCGGCGATCCTTATCCGCAAACTGAACAAGGCGAAGCTGTTTGCAGGTATGATTCCTTTCCGTTAGCGGAACCACGCGACGGCGTATAACTTCAGTGGAGATGGCATGATACTCGGCGGCGATATTGGCGGAACCAAGGTGCTCTTGGGTATCGAAGACCCGGAAAATCCCGACCGATTGTTGCAGGAACGCCGTTATGTCTGCGCCGAATTTACCGACTTCGATGCGATCCTCGACACTTATTTTCGCGATAGTGGCGTTGCACCGCCAACGATCCGTCGCAGTTGCCTCGCCTTGGCGGGGCCGGTAGCCGACGATGGCCGCCATGCGAAACTGACCAACCTGCCGTGGACGATAGACGGCGACGCGCTGGCGCAGCGTTTCGGCATGCCGAGTCCGCGCTTGGTCAACGACTTCGTCGCCGCCGCAATGGGCGCCGTAACCTCTGCCGCCGCACAGCGCGTCACCTTGCAAGCCGGTACGCCGCTTGGCTTAGCGCCTTGCGTCGTGGTCGGCGCCGGCACGGGTCTGGGTATGGCGCTTGCTTTACCGCACGAGTCGGGCTGGCGCATCGTGCCGAGCGAAGGCGGCCACCTTGCCTTCGCCCCTAGCGACGAAGAACAGGTCAGATTGTGGCGCTTTCTGGCCGCACGCCACCGGCGCGTCACCTGGGAGCGCGTGGTCTCCGGGCCGGGTCTGGCGGCGATCTACGAATTCATCAGCGGGCAGCGACTCGCCCCCGAAGTCGTGGCGCAACGTGCACTGGACGGCCGCGACGGCCAAGCGCAACGCGCGCTCGATCTCTTCCTCGCCGCCTACGGCGCTTACGCCGGCGATATGGCAATGACGTGCCTTGCGCGCGGCGGCGTATTCCTTGCCGGCGGCATCGCCGCCAAAATTCTGCCCGCGTTGCAACGCAGCGATTTTCTGAAAACCTTCGGCGACAAGGCCGAACATGCCCACCTGCTCGCCGAAATGCCGCTTCATGTCGCCATCGACCCGTCGCTGGGGCTGAAAGGCGCATTACGACTGGCATAGTCGGCGCACGATGCGAATAATGCTTGATTCAAATCGTGAAACTGTTGTATGGTTGCAAAATGTGTATTTTCCCGATCCAACCCCATCAAAGGAGCTAGTAAATGGTAACAACGAAGAGCAGTACCGCCAAAACGACCGCAGCTAAAAGCAAAAGCAAGGGTAAAGCCGCCGCCGATCATGTAGAAGCCGTCGTCCAAGCCCCCACCCCAGCAGCCGAAGCCATCGAACCGGCAGCGACCGAAGCAGCCACCTGCGCCTGCACCTCCGTCACGCCGGAGCAGCGTCAAAACTACATCGAAGTTGCGGCCTATTTCATCGCCGAACGCCGCGGCTTCTCCCCCGACGTATCGCTCGACGACTGGGTGCAGGCCGAGAACGAAATCGACCGCTTGGTTGCCGAAGGTTCGCTGGGCAAATAAGAACGTCGTAACTCTCCGGTTGGGCTTAGCGGCCCAACCGTTAAAAGTCGGCGCCGGCGGGACGGATAGGCGATGGCGGCGGTCTGGCGTTATTTTCGATCTTATTTTCGATGTAGCGCCGTGCGTAACGCCGTCATCGAAACGGGCTTCAGCAGATAATCGTCCATGCCCGAAGCCAGCGCGGCTTGGCGTTCTTCCTCCATCGCGCCGGCGCTGACGCCGATAATTCGGCTGCGGTTGCCGGATGCGCGCAATCGCCGCGTCGCTTCGAGTCCGTCCATCACCGGCATTTGCGTATCCATCAGGATAAAGTCGAACGCGGCGTCGAGGGTGGCGCGGTTGACGGCTTCGCCGCCGTCGCTGGCCAGGACGACGGTGCTGGCGCCCAAGCGACGCAGCATGCCCAGCAACACCTGCTTGTTGACTGGATTGTCGTCGACGACCAGGATGCGCGTGGTGGGCGTCAAGGGGGAAGCGGTCTCGGCGGCGGCGGCAGTGAGCATCGGGCTGGTTTGGGCCACGTCGAAGCCGGCGGTGAACCAGAAGTCCGAGCCTTTGCCGGGTTCGCTGACGAGACCGATTTCGCCGTTCATCAGCTTAACCAGTTGTCGGCAGATCGAGAGGCCGAGACCCGTGCCGCCGAAGCGACGCGTGGTGCTGGCGTCCGCCTGCTCGAAGGCTTCGAATATGCTGGCTTGCCGATCCGGCGGAATGCCGATGCCGGTGTCGCGCACCGAAAAATGCAAACGGATTTTTCCGTCGCATTCGGTCGCCGGCGAGACCGTGATTTGGATCGACCCCTTCTCGGTGAATTTGAAGGCGTTGCCGACGAGGTTGAACAATATTTGGCGCAGGCGCACCGAGTCGCCGCGCAAACGATCCGGCACGCGCGCATCGGCGGTACAGGACAGTTCCGGCCCGTCTTTGCTGCGACGGAAACGGAACAGTTGTATGACTTCTTCGAGCAGCGGCACGAGGGCGAAGTCGGTCGGTTCCAGCGTCAGTTTGCCGGCTTCGATTTTGGAGTAATCGAGCACATCGTTGATCACCGTCAGCAGCGTCTCGCCGCTGGAACGGATGATGCGAACGTAGTCGGCTTGTTCGGTGGTGAGTTTGGTGCTCGCCAGCAATTCGGCGATGCCGAGCACGCCGTTCATCGGCGTGCGAATTTCATGCGAGATCATCGCCAGGAATTCGCTTTTGGCGCGGCTGGCGCGTTTGGCGTTGTCGCGCGCGGCGATCAATTCCTGCTGGTTGCGATGGCGTTCGGTGACGTCGCGATAAGAAAATACCCGACCGATAACTTGTTCGTTTTCGCGCGCCGGATGCGATGCTCGTTCGAAGACGCGGCCATCTTTCAGCGTCAGCGTGTCGAAGGTTTCTTCGTCGGTGTCGCTACGCGGCGAGGGGGGCGCGCCGCCGGGGCTGCGTGCAGTTTGTCGTTTGAGATGAGCGAAAATCCCATCGTCGTCGCTGATGGCGAGTAGCTTTTCCGGGATACGCCACATTTCGGAAAAACGCCGGTTCATGTTGATGATGCTACCGCCACGATCCACGAGCAAAATGCCGTCCGCCGTGGCTTCGAGCGTGGCGCGCAGACGCGATTCCAGCGTTTCGAGTTCGCTCTCGACGCGGCGGCGTTGGCGGATCGGGGTGGCGCGAACCACGAATGCGCCTGCGCCTGCGCATGCGGCGGCATCGTCGATGCGGCGCGTCAGTTTGCTGACTTCGAGCACCGAGCCGTCGGCGCAGCGATATGCGCCTTCGACTTCGGAGTCGAAGCGCCCGAGGCGGACTTCGTCCCAATAAAATAAGTCGGACAAAGCGCATTCGATTTCGCCGACGGCTTGCCCGATCAGTTCGGCCTTGGGGTAACCGAGTTGCTCGACGGCGTAGCGGTTGGCGTCGCGGATTTGCAGCGATTGCGCATCGATCAGCAGCAGAATTTCGCCCGACGCATCCAGCAGCCATTGTCGAGTGTCCATCAGCGACCTTCCGGAGATAGGGAGGTTAAGGAAGTTTCTTGGGCGCCGTCGAAGAAATAGGTGACGCGCTTTCTCGGGTTGAGATAGATCACGACTTTCGGCGGTAACAACGCCGGGCGTATCGATTGAGTAATCGTGATGCGCGCATCTTGGTCTAAATTCAATACCGGCGCTTCTTCGCGCGGTACTTTGGCGTCGTAGAGCATCACCCAGGGACGCAAGGGTTTCTTGGGGTTGATGGAGATGACCGTGGCCAGCATATCGTTCGAAAGCTTGACGATGGAGCCCGGCGGGTAAACTCCCAAACTGCGCACCAAGTATTGCATCGCGCGCGCTTCGAATTTAGCGCGGCGTTGCGCAAACATAAACGATAAGGCTTCATGCGGAGTGAGCGCCTTGGCGATGTCGATGGGGTTACAGAGATTGTCGTAGAAATTCACCAGCGAAACGAGGCGTGCGCCGGGGTCCATGGCGTCTTCCTTGAGTTTCTGCGGGTAACCGCTGCCGTCTGCCATTTCGTGGTGCTGGGCGACGATCGCCAAGGCGGCGGCGGACAGTCCGATGCGCTGGCCGAATTCGATGCCGTGCGCGACATGGCTGGCGCGCAGTTGTCGCTCTGCGGCGGTGTACTCGTCCGGCGCTTTCTTCAGCAACTTTTCCGGGATGGCGCTGAGGCCGATATCGTGCATTAAGGCGCCGATGCCCAATTGGTGTGCGGCTTCGCTCGAAAACCCCATATCTTTGGCCAACATCATTGCCAGAATCGAGGTGTTCAGACCATGGAAATAGACTTCCTCGCCGCCGGCTTTTTCGCCCATGATATGGATCGTCGCTTCGCGGCTGTCGATAAAGGCGTCGACCATATCGCCGACCAGCTGACTCGCTTCGTCTAGCGTGGCTTGCGGTCGAGCGATTAAATTTTGGTTGAGATTTTTCATCACCGCCACCGCCTTGCCGAAGGCTTTTTCGACGCGCGAGATTTGTTGGTGACGTTGTTTGAGTGCCTGCATCCGTTGGCGCTTGTCGCGGCTGGCGTCGCTTTCGGTACTCGAAGCCGGGGTGCTTGTCGCAGGCGGTGTCTGGTTTTTTTCTTGTGCTGCGGTTTCGACCGATTCGCTACGTTGCGGATCGTAGCGGTAACGCGGCAGGCCGAGTTTGCGCACCTCATGCAGTTGTTCGGCGGTGCGTATCGTGAAATTGTTGAGCGCGAACGAATGCCTGAACCAAGGGATATCGAGCATGACGAATATGCCGATACGTAGTTGTTCGGGGGGGAGATAACACGGTTCGTCGGTTCCCGGTGCGTCGCTCATGCGTAGGCGGAGATCGAAATGAAGTGGCGCAGTTTCTCACAGCTTGACGCTTGGCGGCGCGCTATCCGTCCCGCCGGCGCCGACTTTTATTCGGCAGGGAACGCGAATTGCGGTCGAGTCGCCAACAAAGCGCTCATGTCGTCCGACTTCAACGGTCGGGAATAGTAGAAACCTTGGAAGATATCTACGCCGGATTCGCGCAGGAAATTGGCTTGGGCGGCGGTTTCCACTCCTTCGGCGATGATTTTCAGCGAGAGCGAATGACCCATGGCGATAATCGCGCGCGCGATCGAGGCCGCCTCGCCGTCTTCGGGAATATCCATCACAAACGAGCGGTCGATCTTCAGCGTGCCGATGGGCAGTTGCTTGAGGTAGCTGAGGCTGGAGTAGCCGGTGCCGAAGTCGTCGACCGAAAGATGCACGCCGAGTTCTTTCAACTGTCGCATCAGCGCGATGCCGCGGCTGGCGTCGCGCATCACCGCGCTTTCGGTCAACTCGATTTCCAGTGCGGAGGGCGCGAGTTCCAGCGTTTGCAGCAAGTGGGCGACTTTGTCGCGCAGCTCCGGATCGACCAACTGCATCGCCGACAGATTGATGGCGACGAATAGGGGTTCGCCGGTTTGCGCGCGCCAGCGTTTGACCGCGGCGCACGCACGTTCCATCACCCATTCGCCGACTTTCAGAATCAACCCCGTATCTTCGAGCAAGGGGACGAAGGTTCCTGGGCTGATGGCGCCGCCGAGTTCGGGGCAGTTCCAGCGCAGCAAGGCTTCGGCGCCGACGATGCGTCCGCTATGGGCGCAGACGAAGGGCTGGAAATGCACGTCCATTTCGTTGCGACTCAGCGCATGGTGCAGCTTACCTTCCATGCGCACGCGTTCCAGCGAACGTTCGTTCATCTCCTGGCTGAAGAAGCGGAAGGTGTTGCCGCCGTCCTGAATGGCTTGGTACATCGCCGAATCGGCGTTTTTGGATAAGGTGTCGGCGTCTTGCCCGTCTTCCGGGAAGACGCTGATGCCGACGCTGGTGGCGATGTGAATCTCGTGTCCTTGAATTTCGAAGCTCTGCAAAATAGCCTGTTGTAGCGTGTCGGCTAATGCGGCGGCCTCATTGACGCTCGTCAGCGGTTGCGCCAGTACGGCGAATTGGTCGCCCCCTAGGCGCGATACGCAGCAGCTTTCGCCGACCGACGCCAACAGGCGCGACGAAATTTCTTGCAGCAAGCGGTCGCCGCCAGCATGACCGACGGTTTCGTTCACCAGTTTGAAGCGATCCAGATCGAAGAGCAACAGCGCCAGGCGCTGCCCGTTGCGTTGTGCGGTTTTCAGCGCCTGGTCGACGCGGCTATGGAACAGGATGCGATTCGGCAGCCGGGTCAACTCGTCGTAATGGGCGAGGAAGTTGAGCCTTTCTTCCGTTTGCTTGCGTGCGGTAAGATCGGAGAAGACCGCGACGAAATTCGTCGTCTCGCCGGCCTCGTTGCGCACCAGGCTGATGGTGAGCCATTCGGGATAAAGCTCGCCATTTTTACGTCGATTGACGACTTCTCCGCGCCATTCGCCGTTATGCTGGAGTCCATGCCACATTTCCCGATAAAACT